>DATAEX010000134.1:0-4893 GCA_036257765.1 Bacteroidales bacterium | reverse complement strand
GGCTTAATAGTACTTAACTTCTTAAATGGTCTTCCGGTGTATTCATTGCCTGTTGAGCCCGATAGTCTTTCGGCCCAATACGAGGGAATTCCCGAAAACCGGATCTTTAATCGCTGGCTTCTGATAGGCCCAATTTCTGCTAAGGAGGATGATCAAAAATTGCAGGAAAATGAGTTTAATTCAGATCCTATTCTGGATCAGGATTATAGTGATGTTCGAAACAGATTGGTAATCGCAGACTCTTCTTACACATGGCACTATGTGCAGGCCGAGAACGCAATTATAGAAGACGGCATCATTAATCTGTCAAAATCACTTGGAAATTGTGATTTTGCCTCAGCATATGCTTATGCCACGATTAAAATGCCAGAAGAATTGGCGTGTATTCTTGGGGTGGGAAGTGATGATGCCGTGAAAATATGGATTAATGGTGAATTGGTGCACAGTTACTGGACTGCCAGAGGATTGAATTTGAATAATGATCTGGTGCCGATAAAACTGAAGAAGGGAAACAATGACATTCTTGTTAAAACTCAGAACAGGGGAGGCTCATGGGGCTTTGTCTGCCATGTAATCATGCCTCATCAATATTCACAACAGCTGAATTTTAATGCCCAAATAGGAAATACAGAAAACGTAAAGAGGTTGTTAGAATTCGGCGTGAACATTAATTCCTATTCAAATTTGGGACTATCGCCTCTCCAAACCGCACGATTCTATGGTCAGGATGCGATGGCCAAATTCTTGCTGGAACAAGGTGCGGATTCAATTATTCCAATGCCCACTAAGGAAGAGATGGTGGATGCCTATTTGAACTTTATTACAAAAGAAGCTTATCCAGGTGCGGCTGTTTTAATCTCCAAAAACGGACATATCCTATATAAGAAAGCTTATGGTTATGCGAATCTTGAAAACGAAGTTCCATTAGATACAGATATGAAATTCAGGATTGGATCGACTACCAAACAATTTACTGCGGCAGCCATCCTTAAACTCCAGGAACAAGGATTATTAAATATTAATGATAAGGTTTCCCAATATATTCCTGAATTGCCTCGTGGCAATGAAGTAACTATTCATCAGCTTATAACACATACATCCGGAATACAACGTGATTGGAATGATGATTTATATACCTCTGTTCCAGCTGTATTTGAAAGCGATAAAATAATAGAGGAAATTAAGAATTCAAAATACAACTTTAATCCGGGCGAAAGCTGGAGCTATAGCAATTTTGGATACGTGGTTCTGTCCCTTATTGTCGAAAGGGCATCGGGATTAGCCTTTATCGATTTCCTCAGTAAAAACTTCTTCCAACCCTTAGGTATGATGAATACCGGTATTAACAAATGGAACGAGTTAAGTGGGTGCGAAATAATTAAAAAAGAAGCGAGCGGATATTATTATAAAGACGGTAAGATTTATAGAGCATTAACCCTGGGTAGGGGCATGGGGGCTGGTGCGCTGTACTCTACACTTGAGGATCTTTTCGCTTGGAATGAGGCTTTATTTAATAACAAAATATTAAGCCAGGCCAGTCTGGGAGCCGCTTTAAGCCCTGTACAAGCAAAAGATGGAAGTCCGGATAAATATGGTTTACAATACGGGTATGGTTTGTTTATCCATAAAATTAATGGCATCCAGCTCATTGAACATGGCGGGGCAATCGATGGCTACGAGTGTAGTTTAAACAGATATACGGATTCGAATATGAATATAATTGTCCTGTTTAACCGCTTCCCTTTTCCCCCGGGAATAAATGCTAATATAGTTGCCCAGGAAATTGCGAGAATTTATTTATGGCAGGAATCTGAAACTGTGAATTAAACTGATCCGAGGATCTATCACTTGATTTTAAGCGAAAACTCAATCATGATATCGGAATCAATCGGGAGGTTACCCACCATGGCCGGTTGCCAGCGCTCACTTAATGAAACTGCCCTTCTGTATTCTTCGGCTGCAATATCCGGAACATCATTTGGAACGGTGATATTCCCAATCTTCCCGTCTTTGTAAACCGTAAGTTTTACACGAATTCTATAGTTACCCGGAAGTAGTTCTTTTAACAGCACAGTATCTATCCGATTTTCAACCCAGGCTTCGAAGTCTTTCATAGAACCTCCCGGGGGGAACGGGCGTCTGTAAGTATCGGTGGAACTTTCTGCTGTTTTCGCTTTATTTGCCGCACGGGGTGATGATTCTTCCCTCTTTACGTTATTGTAATTCAGGACCAGAATATCATCTGCAGCATTCAACTCTTCATCGAGAGAAATTTCTTTTCCGGCAATCTCTTTTGATGGCACCTCTGTATTTTTATAACCGGCATAGCTCAGCTCGATTTTAGAGGCCGGATTACTTACCTTGATTCTGAAATTACCATTTCTATCGGTAGTGGCAACCTGATTGGTTCCCTCTTCAGAAATTGATACGCCTGACAACGCCTTCCGGTTTACACCGAGCACTCTTCCTGTGATATAGCCTGCTCCTGCATATAATGTGTCTGCATATGGATCCGGTCCGGCAACTTTTGCAACCATTTCAGGTTGTTCAGCAGCTGCTGAAATCTCAGTTGTTTCATCCAGAGTTTGATAACTTATAATTTCATCGATTTCTGAAGACTTTCTTTCTAATTCTTCAGATTTACGTCTTGTTGCCGATGGTTGAGTGGTAATTATTCCTTTTTTGTTTATAGTTGTTTCAGGGACTTCTTTTTTTTGAGATTCAGGTATTGAAGGCAAAGCAGTTTCAGGAGTTTGTGTGTACTGTTTGTCTGCTTTCTGGGTAAGAAGTTCAGGCTCCGGAGTCCTTAGCAATATAAATAAAAGTGCTCCTATACCTGTAAGGAACGCTACGGCAGCTGCAACACGCCAATATGGGAAAATTCTGAAATTTTTATTCTTTTGAATCTTTTTGTCAAGAATGTTACTCATTGACTCCATATCAGCTTCAAGTTCTTCGCCGCTTAACTGGCTCAGACCTTCGAATGCTTCCTCTTCGAACTGATCCTGAGTCATCTTCCGCTCGAGATCATGACGTTCCCGATTTGTTAGTAATCCTTTGAGGTACTTTATGATCTGATCATATGTTTGTTCGATCCTGGACATTTTTTACCACTGATTTGGTTTCGAGGCAGATCTTCAGATTCCTTTTCCCGTTTTGTATAAAACTTTTGACTTTGTTTTCATCGAATGAAAGTTTTTCAGCGATTTCCCGGTAACAAAAATGCTGATAATAAAAAAGTTCCACGCAGCGTCGCTGTTCTTCCCTTAGTTTTTCGAGACATGTTTTCAGTTTCTGCTGCATTTCCTCTTCATGGTTCTCTTCAAATAGGTGCATTTCATCACCCGATTCCATAAACATTTCGGAAGCAATTTTTTCATGCCTGTCTTTTTCGGAATGATCTTTCCTGAGCTTCATCAGGCAGTGATTACGGGTTACACCATATAGCCAACTCTTAAAATTCCGGATTTCAAAACGGGGTATATCGTTCACCAGAACTTCAAAAATCTGCATGACGGCATCCTGGCTCTCCTCACGGTTCTTCAGATATTTCATGCAAACACCGTAAACCAAAAGCATATAGCGCTTGTATAGAACACCCAATACGTTCAAATCTCTTTTGGATTGATAGGCATTAAGTAGTTCCTGATCTGATTGATCCTTATATCTTATGTTTGAATCTATGACGAATACTTATGTATCTCAAAATTAATAATTTTAAATATTAATCCACAGTTAGGAAATCTGCTATATAATAGACAGAGACTTGTATATAATAGAGCAAGGCAGTGCCTTGTCTCTACGGTAATCTATGGGGTATTAATTGTTTTTTGACATTATTAATTAGGTAACCATTGTAGAGACAAGGCATTGCCTTGTCTCAAATCTCGTCTACTTAATTAATTCAGCGAAAAAATATTGTAGAGACAAGGCAATTCCTTCTCTCCTTGATTAAATGATTCCATTGAAGATATATTTGAAAAATCTGTAAATTTTAAGGTGAATGTATATAACAGAGACAAGGCAGTGCCTTGTCTCTACAGTAATCTATGGAGAGTAATTTACGGAAATCTCATAACTAATCTGATTATTTCTAAAATATTTTTATGAAGCTAATTATTTTTACTGACTGATTGTCTTTTTGATACTCAATGTCATGCAAAAATTCCAGAACAAATATCGAATTGAATCCTCCAGACTTCAAAATTGGGATTATGGTCAAAACGGAGATTATTATGTGACAATTTGTACACATGGAATGGAAACATTTTTTGGTAAAGTAATTAGCAAAGAAATGATTCTGAATAGTATGGGGCGGATAGCCTTTGATTGCTGGCAGAGCATTCCTGATCATTTTGGTTTTGTGATATTGGATACCTTTATAATAATGCCTAACCATATTCACGGCATAATTACCATTAACAAATCAGCGCCTTATAATGAAAATAATATCGTACCAAGATCTCGCAATCAGGGCAAAAATACACTTTCCTCAATTATAGGTTCTTACAAATCGGCTGTAACTAAATCTATTCGGAAAACTGTATTCATGTTTTCCTGGCAACCTCGATTTTATGATCATGTGATTCACCATTCTGACAGCTATTTGAGAATAAAGAAATATATTGAAGATAATCCTCAGAATTGGGAAAAGGATAAATATTTCAATAACAGGAATAACTGGTAAATAACTGGTAATAGTTTAATTCATTTATTCATTATTAACCACGTTGAGACAAGACATTGCCTTGTCTCCTTGATTAAATGATTCCACTGAAGATATTTTTGAAAAATCTGTAAATTTTCAGGTGATCGTATATAACAGAGACAAGGCATGCCTTGTCTCTACGGTAATCTATGGGGTATTAATTGTTTTTTGACATTATTAATTAG
>DATAEX010000117.1:0-7690 GCA_036257765.1 Bacteroidales bacterium | reverse complement strand
ATAAAGAGACCCGTCTATAAAGAAGAGGATGTAAGAAAGAAATACGGCATCAATCCTAAATTATTCTGTCCCGATCCGGACACTGCCGATGCCATGTATGATGAAATACTTAGAATTATGCAGGATGGCGATTCTTCAGGTGGAATTGTTGAAGTTGTGGTAACAGGAGTTCCTGCCGGTATGGGAGAACCGGTATTCAGCAAGCTTGACGGTGAACTGGGTCGATTAATGAGCATCGGAACAGTAAAAGCCGTTGAAATAGGATGTGGCATGGAAGCTGCAAAACTTACCGGATCGCAATGCAACGATGCCATGAGAGTAAAGGATGGAAAGGTAATTTTTACTTCGAATAATGCTGGCGGAATAACAGGAGGACTGACCACCGGACAGGATATTGTTGCCCGTGTGGCTGTAAAACCAACACCAACAATTGCCAAACCACAACTTACGGTCGATAAAGTTAGCCTGGAAAACAAGGAACTGGCTGCCGTAACCCGGCGTGATCCTACCATCGTGGCCAGAATGTGGCCGGTGGTTGAAGCTTTTACGGCACTGATCATTCTGGATGCCTATATGCTTCATACAGGATACCAGGCAATGATTCCGAATAAGTTTGAGGTTCGAGGTTTGAAGGTTTGAAATGATTTATTTAAAATAATTTCCAATATGAATAAGACATTCAGTTCATCACAAAGGGCTTTATTGTTCCTGGTTCCGGTTTTTCTGGCTCTTTTCGCACAACAGACAAGTGCTGAAATCAAATTGCCCTGGATCCTTTCGGATAATATGGTGCTGCAGCGAGATTTGCCAGTGAATATATGGGGATGGGCCGATCCTGGCGAAAAAGTGACAGTATATTTCAGCGATCAGAAAGTATCAGTGCGTACATCAAAAGACGGAAAATGGAAAGTACAACTGAAACCTCTTGAAGCCGGCGGACCGTATGAATTAACTGTTAAGGGTATTAACACCATTGTGTTGAAAAACATACTGGTAGGAGATGTCTGGGTTTGCGGCGGACAATCAAATATGGAATGGCCTTTGTCGAGATCGAGGAATTGGGTAACTGATCAGAGTTCCGTAGAAAACCAGAACATCAGGCTTTTCTATGTTCCCAAAAATATGAGCATGGCACCGCTTGACAATACAAATGAAGCCCGTTGGGAATTATGCGATCGGGAAACTGCCGCAGGATTTTCTGCTATCGGCTATTATTTCGGCAGGAATCTTGAAAATGAACTTAATATACCGATCGGTCTCATAAACAGTAACTGGGGAGGTACCGATATTGAAACATGGATAAGCCTGGAAACAATGTACACCGACAAGGATTATTCAGCAGCAATTGAGAAAATCAAATCGACCGATCTGGAACAGTTCAAAAAAGAATCAGAACTTAACAGGCTAAAATACCAGAATGCTATTAATAATGAAGACCCCGGAATTATTAATAAATGGTATACAAATCAGGTAATTTTGTCTGACTGGAAAGACATGAAACTTCCTCAGGCATGGGAAGGTGCCGGATTACCCGCCCTTGATGGTGTAGTTTGGTTCAGAAAAGAAATCAATATCGCTCCAGAGGATGCCGGTAAGGAGGCTATACTGAGTCTTGGCCCTATTGACGACAGTGATGAAACATGGATCAATGGCATCCAGGTTGGGAAAACTGAAAACAGATACGATACTCCCCGGTTGTATAAAATTCCGGCAGGAGTGCTGAAACCCGGGGTGAATATTATTGCGATTAAAGTTATAGATACTGGTGGAGGCGGAGGATTATGGGGAATGAACGAAAATGTTTACCTTGAAAATTCAGGTAAGAAATTGGTTCTGTCAGGCAACTGGAAGTATAAAGTAGGTCTCGATCTTCCTGCTCCTAAAGAGGTATCGAGTCCGAACAGCTTTCCTTCATTACTTTATAATGGCATGATCAATCCTATAATCAACTATCCGATAAAGGGTGTTATCTGGTATCAGGGCGAGAATAACGCCGGAAACTATATGAAATACAGGTCGCTTTTCCCGTCAATGATCACTGACTGGCGCCAGAAATGGAGTTGCGGTGATTTCACTTTCCTGTTTGTACAACTTGCCAATTACATGGAACCCCCGCAAATGCCTCAGCAAAGTTCCTGGGCGGGACTAAGGGAGGCTCAGACAATGACACTTTCGGTGCCCAATACAGGGATGGCCGTTATCATCGATATTGGCGAAGCCAAGGATATCCATCCGCGCAATAAAGATGATGTCGGATACCGTCTTTACCTGGCTGCTATGAATAAAGCATATGGAAAGGATGTGGTTTATTCGGGACCGACGTTCAAAAGGATGGAAACAGAAATAAATGGTAATGCGGTTGTTCTGGAATTTGATAATATAGGGTCAGGTCTTACTGCAAAGGATAAATACGGATATCTTAAAGGGTTTGCGATTGCCGGCGAAGATAAAAAGTTTTACTGGGCCAGGGCATATGTGACACCGGATGACAAGGTCATAGTTTCATCCGATGCAGTAATGAAACCTGTTGCCGTCCGTTACGCATGGGCTGATAACCCCGATGATGCCAACTTATATAATAATGAGGGTTTACCGGCTTCTCCGTTCCGTACGGATCAGTGGTGATAATGGATACTAAATCCGTTAAAAATCACTATATTTCAATCTGAACATAAATCCCTAATCAATGATAAAGGAACGGTTTGTTGATTATATTGGGAAAAGTATCAAAAAGAACTGGAACCTACCGGCTCTTTCTGATTACAATGGTGAAAAACTCACTTATGCTGATACAGGGAAATACATTCTGAAATTTCACCTTCTTTTTGAAAAGCTGGGTATTAAAAAAGGTGATAAAATAGCTCTTGTAGGGAAAAATTCTGCCCGTTGGTGCTGTATCTACCTTGCAGTGACTTCCTATGGTGCAGTAATTGTGCCGATTCTTCCTGATTTCAAACCTGATGATATCCAGTCGATCATCAACCATTCAGATTCCGTTCTTCTCTTCAGCTATGATACATTTTACCAGGCTGCTGATCCCGCCAAACTTCCTGCAATAAGAGCAATCATTTCACTCAATAATTTTGAAATCTATAATGCACCGGATGATATTAAAAAAATATTCGGTAATCTGGATGCCGGTTTTGAAAAGAAGTATCCAAAGGGATTAAACGGTGAAATGTTTGAACTGCCTGAAATTAGCAATGAAGAACTGGCTGTGGTAAGTTATACTTCGGGCACGACAGGATTTTCAAAAGGAGTAATGCTTCAGCATAACAGTCTGGCGGCCAATGTTAAATATGCTCAGGAAAACATGCCGCTTGTTCCGGGTGATCCGATCGTATCTTTTTTACCCCTGGCACATTCATATGGATGTGCTTTTGAATTTTTATTTCCTTTTTCCATAGGGTGCCATATTACCATTTTGACTAAAACTCCCTCACCACAAATTGTTACACAGGCATTCCAGGAAGTCAAGCCCAGGCTTATTCTCTCTGTACCTTTGGTGATCGAAAAGATTTTCAAAGCCAGGATCCTTCCGGTAATAACCAAATTTCCGGTAAACGTGATGCTTAAAATTCCCGGGTTGAATAAAGTAATTCATAAAAAGATCTATAATAACCTTACACAGGCATTCGGTGGTAATTTTACCGAAGTGGTAATTGGAGGCGCAGCTTTTAATATAGAGGCAGAAACCTTCATGAAAAAAATAAAGTTCCCCTTTGCGGTAGGATATGGTATGACCGAATGCGGACCCCTGATAAGCTATGCGCCATGGACCGTTAACAAAATAGGAGCTTCAGGACGTAAGGTTGATACACTCGAAGTAATTGTGGATTCGAATGATCCGGCAAAAATTGCTGGTGAGATTTTACTTCGGGGGGAGAATGTCATGGTTGGTTATTATAAAAACCCTGAAGCTACCCGCGAAATTATTGATGAACAGGGATGGATGCATACGGGCGATCTGGGTTTGATTGACAGGGATGGATTCATTTATATAAAGGGTCGCAGCAAAAGCCTTATCCTTGGCTCTAACGGTAAAAATATTTATCCCGAAGAAATTGAAGCTGCAATAAATAATAAGCATTATGTGAGCGAATCTCTGGTAGTATACAGGGATGAGAAACTTGTAGCTCTGATCTATCCTGATTCGGAAAAACTGAAAGCTGATAAGGTGTCTGATGAGACACTTTCGGAGATCCTTGATCATTACAGGAAAGAGGTGAACTCGGGATTGCCTAAATATATGAATATATCCAGATTTGAACTCCACCCCGAGGAATTTGTGAAAACCCCCAAGAGAAGTATTAAGAGGTATTTGTATAACTAATAGTTAATGTAGAGACGCAAGATTTTTGCGTCTCTGAACAAACATTGCTTCTCTAAAATTCTTCTGCCACTGTTAAATTAAATATGAAAAATATACTTATAACCGGAGGAACAGGGATGATTGGCAGACATCTCAGCAATTTACTTCTCCGGAAGGGATATCAGGTAACGTTGCTTAGCCGCTCGAAATCCATTCCGGAGAAATTAACGGTGGCTCATTGGGATCCTCCGAATAATATAATTGATAGTACAGCTGTAGCCAGGGCAGATGTTATAATTCATCTCGCCGGCACAAATATCGGAAGTGCACCGTGGACAGCTGCCCGTAAGAAATCCATAATAGAAAGCAGAGTCAATACCAGCAGATTGCTGTTCAGGGAGGTGAGTAAAAACAGCAAAAAACCAGCGTTATTTATTTCAGCTTCGGGTGTAAGTTATTATGGTGTAGTTACATCGGATCAAATCTTCAATGAAACTGACCCGCCCGGAAGTGATTTTTTAGCCGATACCTGCAAAAGATTAGAAGAAGCCGCCGGATCTTTCGCATCGCTGGGGGTAAGGACTGTAATATTCAGAAATGGCCTGGTCCTGACCAGGGAAGGTGGGGTAATTAACCGTTTGTATTTACCTTTCAAACTGGGAATTGGTGCTGTATTAGGAACGGGAAATCAATACCTGCCATGGATACATATCGATGATCTTTGCAGAATTTACTGTTCGGCCATTGAAAAAGAATTAGCGGGAATTTATAATTGTGTTGCACCTGACCATAAAAACTTCAGAGATTTTGCCGGTCTTTTAGCGGGGGCCCTGCGTCGCAAGATATGGGTGCCCAGGATACCTGCTGTATTGCTAAAATTAGCTCTTGGTGAAATGTCACAAATCGTTCTGAAAGGGAGCAGGGTTTCATATGAAAAAATCTCCGGTACCGGATACCATTTCCTATATCCTGAATTAAAAACAGCACTCCATCATGTATTTAAAACTAAGGAATGATTCAGGCATATTTCCTATGCTGTCTCATTCATAATTCATAATTCATAATTCATATTTCCCCATCTCCCTGTAAACCAAACCGCTCAAATGATGTTACTTTTTTTATCATCTAAATCTTAAACTATGAAAATCCTGAAAGGAATATTACTTTTCCTTGTAATTCTGGTCGGAATAGGCCTGATAACAGCACTTTTTGTAAAAAGTACCTATTCGGTTGAACGTGAAATAATCATTAACCGGACTGAACAGGACGTATTTAATTATGTCAAATTCTTAAAGAATCAAAATAATTATAGTAAATGGGCAACCATGGATCCGGCGATGAAACAGAATTTTAAAGGGATTGACGGTATGGCCGGTTTTGTTTCGTCATGGGAGAGCAATAGAAAAGATGTTGGTAAAGGCGAACAGACCATTTTGAAAGTAACGGAAGGACAGCGGATCGATTATGAACTGCATTTTATTGAGCCGTTTGAAGGAAAAGCTCAGGCTCATATGACTACAGATTTAATGACAGATACTTCAACATTAGTAACCTGGGGTTTCTCCAGCAAAATGAAATATCCGATGAATCTCATGCTTTTATTCATGGATATGGAAAACATGATAGGGAATGACCTGTCAACCGGATTGTCAAACCTGAAAGTCCTACTGGAAAAGTAACTGCTTTTTACCCCTTGCCAGTGATGCAAAGACTCCCAGGGTGCAAAGTACCGCAAACACTATAAATATTACCCTGACACCTTGCATGAAAGAATTGATAGTAGCGCTATGAATATGATCATTACCAATGAAAATATGAATAGCCATAGCAGCAATTGCCATGCTGAACATTTGCCCGGTTAATCGCATGGTTCCTAAGGTGGCCGAAGCGGTTCCAAGATATCTTTTTTCAACCGAGCTCATAACCGAATTGGTATTTGGCGATGAGAACAATCCGAAACCAAATCCGAGTATAAAAAGCGTTAGGATTAAATAATTATAAGCTGTGGATGTATTTAAAAATATCAGCATAATAAGGCCGATTACAATTACCGCCATGCCCAGGGAGGACAGTATCTGTGAATCTATTCTGTCGGAAAGCCTTCCCGAAACCGATGCCACAATGGCCATAACAATCGGCTGCATCACGAGAATTAAACCGGCATGGAGCGGATCGAGACCTCTTACATCCTGCAAATACAGACTCAGGATAAAGGTTATACCGAAAGTTGCAGCATAATTAATGAGAGCCGCGAGATTGGAAAAGGCAAATATTTTATTTCTGCTGAACAATGCAATATCCAGAACCGGCGATTTTTCCCTGAGTTCCCAAAGTACAAACGCAATCAGACCTATAGCTCCGAGCACTGTCAGGATGGTAGCAAATGATCCGGGTAGTTTTGAAAAACCGTACATTAGGGCAGACATGGACGGCATATAGATAAGAGAACCGGTAATGTCGAACCGGTCGTTTTTGGCTTCTGCCCATTCGGCTCTTACTCCATAAAGGATACCGGCAATTACCAGTATTCCGGCTATCGCATTGATATAAAACAAGCTGTTCCAGCCCAGCGTTTTGGTAAGGAATCCTCCCAGCAATGGGGCTGCCGATAATCCTACATATACAGATGTAGTATTCCATCCGATGATCCTCCCCCTCTTCTCAGGCGGGAAGGCTGATATTATTATCGCCATGCCGGAGCTAAGACCCATTGCGCTTCCTATTCCCTGCATGAATCTTGCGGTGATCAACATGGTTCCGGAAAATGAGAAAGCGCAAATAATTGTGGACAGTGTAAAGAAAGCATTGCCATAAAGTAACATTCGTTTACGGCCCCAAATATCGGCCAGTTTTCCAAGGGGGACCAGGAAAACAGCAGCGGATAAAAGGAATGCCATAGGTATCCAGCTGATCTCGATCGCATTCATGTGCAGCTCGTCGCTGATACTAGGCAGAGCAATATTTACAGCCGAGCCCATAAAAGGATTGAAGAATGAGGAAATCATAATCACGGCAAGCAGGATTCCTCTGTTTACGCTGTATTCGGATCTTTTAACCATCTGACAGTATGATACGTCTAACTTTTTTTTCTCTTAAATCTGGCCTTTCCGTCAGCTGTCATTTTCTCCGAGGCATATTGAACGATCAGCCTGGGAGCGCTGTCTTTCCACTTCAGAAGAAATTCCTCGGTTTCAGATGGTTTCTTCTTCCATGCTTCCCTGAGGAACCAGCCTGTTCCCTGGTGTACTTCACGCTCAGGATCCGACATAAGGCATTCGATAAAAGTAAAAAGATCCTTATAATTTTCGCGTGTTTTAAGGATTTTTATTAGTGTGACCGGAACCGATCTTCGCTGGAACTTATTTTCCGAGATAAGCC
>DATAEX010000018.1:0-2628 GCA_036257765.1 Bacteroidales bacterium | reverse complement strand
CGCAAATCCGGTACAAGGGAAACCATTGATTTGAGAATATTGAATTTTTCTTCCTGCGAGGCATTTTTCTTTTGCTCAGATAGTATGTCCGATGCTTTTCGCTGACTTCCGGTATAAAGCATTACGAGATTTTCCTGCAGCTTATTATATACTTCACTTTTAATGAATAGCGGTTCAACAAAAACACTTCCGTCAGGTTTGAAGTGAATTATATTCAATCCGCCATAGGCGGCTGCATATTGATCCTGCTTGCCTATAGGTTCGCCAATAATTTCAATTTCTATCCGGCAAGCCTCGCTCGCGAGCTGTTCATGGGTTACATATTGTCTTTTTACAGCGTGCAGACAATGAAGCAGGCCCACAGTGAAGGATGATGATGAACCCATACCCGTACCTGCCGGAATATCGGCTATTGAACTAATCTCAATTCCCTGTGTAACACCGGTAAGCCTCATAGTTTCGCGAAGAATAGGGTGTTTGAGCTCCTCAATGCTGTCAACTGTTTCAGTCTCGGAATATTTTACCCTTATTTGACCGGGGAAGAAGAACCTGTGGGAGGAAATATACATGAACTTATTGATGCTTGTGCTTAACACTGCCCCCGGATACCTCGAATAAAAAGTTTCCATATCGGAACCACCGCCAACAAAACTGATACGAAATGGAGTTCGGGTTATAATCATGCTCCGGCTGAATTAATGATCAGATCAGCTAATTTACTTTCTTTTTCTATTAATTGATATTCATCAATTTCTCTTTTTTCAACCATTTCGGATATCTCTTCGGCTGTTTTTCCGCGCCATGTATAATATTCGATAATGCGTTGAATAAATAAATCATGTTCAATCCTGGTGAAGATTTTTAGGTGAGCCTGGTCTCTGACCTTTTCTGAGCTAAGCGCTGTTACTCCCTCTATAATTATTATTTGTGCATTACCCGGATCGTAGGTCAGGTTTACTGAATTCCTTTGGGGATGATTGGCATAGGTGGAAACAGTTACTGCTTTTCCATCAAGTATCTCTTTAATATCATCCTGAATTTTACTTAGTCTGAAACGTTCATATACGTTCATCGCAGCGTGCCTGATGTGTTCGGGAACTATCCAGTTGTCAAGTGATATCTGCAAAACCCTCTTACCTGATCTTTCGAAATTGATCCTCAGATAAGAAGCTAATATACTTTTCCCTGAACGGGTATTTCCGCCGATAAGTATTATCCAGGGAGCTTTCCCACCGAATTCTGAATATAATTTGTTTACCCTGGTAAAGTAAGGTTTGTATGGATCATCACTAATGAAATCAGCGGCCTCCTTGAGATTATCGAACATAAAATCAGGATAAATTCTTGTTTTCTTTATCCCATAACCCGTACGAACTCCAATTGTTATACAACCCGCATTGATTCCGGCCTGGACATCTCTTTCAGAATCTCCGATCATGTAGGAGAAACGCGGTTCGATTCGGAATTTTTCAATTGCTTTCATAAACATGCCAATTGCCGGCTTTCTGCAGTCACAAACTATTTTATAAGCAGGGTTTTCTTCAGGAAATCCCTTATCCGGATGATGCGGGCAGAAATAAATGGCGTCGAGCCAGGCATGATGGTTACCCAGTTCGGTTTCAAGTTTTTTATGTATGGTCCTTACATCTTCCTCGGTGCATAAATTTCGTGCTATTGCACTCTGGTTGGTAACTACAACCGCCAGGTAGCCCGATTTATTTATTTTTTTTATTGCAGCCGGAGTAAAATCAAATAACTCCAGTTCTTCCGGTCGGCTTATAAAACTGCGCTCTATATTCAGGACACCGTCCCGATCCAGGAAAATCGCTTTCTGCGGATATTCATATGAACTCAATTCAATCTTTCCTGAATCATAATCAGTCTTGACAGTTTGCAATCTGTCGGGCGTACCCATATCTTTCAGATATTCTGAAGTATGATACCCAAATACCTGCAGTTTGTTTATAATTTCCGGAAAAACGTCATGACCAAAATCAGCCTTTTTTCCCTTTGCAATGTAATTCAGTACCTGTGGAGTAAAAATATATGCACCGGCATTAACCATATTATGGTACCATTTCCCGCTTTCATGAGGTTTAGAGTGAAAAGCAATTACCCTGCCATCTTCATTTATGTCGACAAGATCACTGTCATAAGGATGGTCGTTGGGATGCAACACAAGGGTGCAATGACTTTGCCGGTTAAAATGGAACCTGATAAGTCGCTCCAGATTCATATTTATCATTACGTCGCCGTAAAAAACCAGGAAGTCATCAGTTAACTGATCTTCTATTTCTTTTAATCCTCCTGTTGTTCCAAGAGGTTCAGGTTCTTCGATACAAGTAACAGATATCCCGAACTTTTTTCCGTCTCCAAAGTATTCACGAATGGGTTTGCTGAGATAATTTACGAGAAGTATGATTTCTTTAAATCCGTATTTAACAAGAAGATTTATCTGGTGATGAAGAAGGGGAATATTTCCAATCCTTACCATTGGCTTTGGGATCTCCGTTGTAAGTGAACCGAGACGTGTACCCTTTCCCCCAGCCAGAATAACAGCTTTCATTTGGGATGACTTCATTATTAATGCAAAAGAACGCTTTTTTTAGGAATATTATAATAAAAAAG
>DATAEX010000081.1:0-2997 GCA_036257765.1 Bacteroidales bacterium | reverse complement strand
GTTCGGTGAATATTCTGTTCTGCAGGGATCCATTGCAGCTCTTATCCCTTACAATCGGGTTAATGGACAGTTCTCAACCGGCAATAAAATCAACAATTCAAACAGCACCCTGCTTTCTTTTCTGGAGTACCTCAGAAGGGACGGCCATCATACTAATTCAATAATTTTCGATGATTATATCGATACAGAACATTTAAACAACGATATACAGAAAGGACTGTTTTTTAATTCTACCATTCCTCAGAATAAAGGATTGGGAAGTTCAGGTGCAATCTGTGCTGCGATTTATGACTGTTATAAGAGAAAAGCACTTAATGAACTTTCCGACTTGCGAAAACTGTTTTCCCATATGGAGTCGTGGTTTCACGGCAACAGTTCAGGTATTGATCCGCTTTGCATATATTTAAACCGACCGTTGATACTAAGAAATGAGGAATACATATTGGTTAATGATGATGTTCATTTGAACCGTAATTTCGTTAAGCCTTTCCTTGTTGATACGGGAACTGAGAGTAAAACTGAACCGCTTGTGCATCATTTCAGGGAACTGATGGAACAAAAGAATTATGCAACCGGTTTCGGCGGAATTTATATCCCCCTTGTAAATGAAGCAGTGAATCAATGGAAAGACGGTGAGTTGTCGCATCGTATAGTTGCAGATCTTTCCATGGCACAACAGAAGTACCTTACAAGGATGATTCCTGATGAGTATAAGAAAGTATGGGAGTCAGGGTTGGATAATGACTTGTATGCAATGAAATTATGCGGTTCCGGAGGAGGAGGGATGATCCTTGGGTTTACAAATAAAATGATCGAAACAGGTATTTATTTAAAAAAGCAATTCGATATAAATATTATTACGGTTTAAAAATGCAGTGCTTCATGTAAAGAGGCCCTCGTCCCTTATAAGCATTAATATTGCATTATGGGGGACTATGACAAATTTTTCGTTATTAAATTCGATCTCCCATCCGCTTTTCGGAAGAAATATTGCTTCATCACCAACCTTAGGCTGCAAAGGAACATATTTGACCTCATCACTTTTATCTTTCCAGGGTTCATCAATTTCATTAATGGCCGGAATCGGGTATCCGGGCCCAACCTTGACAACATATCCGGTCTGTATTGATTCACGTTCCTGCACGCCGGGCGGAAGGTATAATCCGGTTCTCGTTTTGTCAGAGGGAGTTTTCGGTTTGATAAGAACTCTGTCTCCTACAACTATAAACTTATCAAGATTCTGTTGACCTATTTCAAGTGACATGAGAAATGCTTTAGGACAAAGATATAAAAATAGTCTATTAGGGGATTAGGCTCGGCTATCACTTGTTACTCGTCACTCGTCACTCGTCATTGACTTGTCACTCGTTACTATTCATGTAATTGTAGCTTTGTCAACGATTTTAGCGATTCGTCAATTCAAACATAACATTTTAACTAATTCACCGTAAGTTTAGTACAATAAAAACCCGCCCTTTTCTAATGCGTAATTATAAGTTGTTTACTCCTAAAATCAGGCAACCTCTGAAGAACAACAGGGATGATCTTTTCCAGGTGATCTTTGAAGATTCTCCCGATGCCATATTTCTTTTGCATGTCGATGATTTTGTGATAATCGATTGTAATGTAAAAGCCTTACAATTATTCCAGGCTCCGGATAAAGCCGAGCTAACCGGCAGGGATTCATTCTCACTGTATGAATCAGAACCTGTTGAATTCAGCAAAAGCACGTTTATTGAAACGATAGGCAAAGGTGAGGAACATAGCCAGGAGCTTACATTTCGTTCATTAAAAGGTAATATTTTCTGGGGCCGTTGTTCGATCAGGCAGGTTATGACCGCCGACGGACCCATCGTTGTCTTCCGGGTACGCAGAGTTGTTGATTACATGAAAACGGCGGAAATGCTTTCATCAATGATTAAGCATACCTCAAAAGCCACAGGTTATAAATATTTTTCGGTACTTACAGAGCTTCTTGCTAAAACTTTTGGCGTTTGTACAGCCATGATCGCAAAAATTGATACAGCAGCCGGAACTGCAACAGCAGTACATTGCTGGCATCGCACAGGAAAAATTGAAAATATGACTTTTGCGCTTGAAACAAGTCCTGCACTTAATGTTACAAGAGGATATCCGACGTTTTATCCCCGCAATCTGAAAGAAATGTTTGCGCAGGATCCGCTGATAAGAACCCTTGAAGCTGAGGGATTCCTGGGAACACCAGTATTTTGTGCAGAGGGGAATGTATGCGGACTTCTTTTATTAATGGATGATAAGCCAATGGAAGAAATTCCAAATTCCAGAAATATACTTTCTTTATTTGCTTCTCGTGCCGGCGCTGAATTTGAGCGTATTCAAACCGAGGAAAATTACAGGCAAAAAATCCGCGAACTTGAAACGAAGTAACGGCTTTTTTCTTTGAGGGTCGTCTTGAGATCATGGGCATTTCATGCCTCGCAAAAAAATCGTTATCTTTATTTTCTTAACAAACATAGGGCTATATGTGAATGCCTTAATCCTGATATGAATCTTATATTTTAAACAATCACTTGATCCTTGAAACTCTTTAAATTTATTATCACGGCTGTATTAGTCCTCATGGCTTTTGCCGTTAATGCTGCCGATAACGATACAACAAGGCGCAAATTGAAAGCCGCTGCCATAATTAGCCTTAACAGCAATGGCATTGCGTCAATACCGGCATTCTCACTGGATAAGCCCGCTCTGATTGCAACTCTTTCACTTACAAAAAACAGGTTCAGTTATGAACCTGTCCTGGGCTATGGGCTTGAAATGAAACCCTGGTTCATAGACAACTGGGTTAACTATAAGATCATAAATAAAACAAGGTTTGAATTAAGGGCCGGAATAAATTTCAGTACATTCTTTACTCCGGTCCGGATTTCGGATACTGCCGTACTGAAAGCGGAACGATATTTTGCGTACACAATAACAGGTATCTATAAGTTTACACCTGCTACATTTTTGACTTTGGCA
>DATAEX010000114.1:0-4163 GCA_036257765.1 Bacteroidales bacterium | reverse complement strand
ATTTTCGTCATCCGGTATACCTGCATCGTTGAGAATCTCGAGTTTCACATGTTCAGATGTTATGTATAAACCAAGTCCGTCACCGGCCTCAAAAGCAATGGAGTTGCATTCACCGCAACCGTATTGATCGTAAAGCTTTGCCCCGAAATGTTGCTGAACCAGTTGCCTGAAAGGCTCCATCAGTGTCTCTGTGGTGGAAGAGATTGCCTTAGGGCGAAAATCAAACGACAGATGATTATCTCTCATATATTCAGCAATCTGGATAAAGGCCGAAAGATACCCCCTGATGAGTTTTGGCTTGAAGCGATTAAGCCGGTCAATAACATCAGGAATGGACCTGTCATTCAAATTAAAAGAATTCACCACGCTTCGGTTGTAATACCAGTTTTTAAACCCATTGGATACCCTTTTGTGCACCGGCATGGATAATACGGTGCGTGCGCCCCATATCTTACTGACTCTGTCACCCATTTCGATGCCCATCCAGTTATACCACCTGAAAAAAGAAGCCCAGGTAAATGTCAGATCACCGGGATCCCTTAATAACTTTAGGGGCGGTCCGGTGGTTCCACCTGTAACTCCTTTGTGAATGTGCTTTTTCGAAATGTTACGCGCAATAAGGTCAGCGTTTTGCTTGCGGGCAGTTTCCTTTGTGAGAACAGGTATTTTGTAAAGATCATCGAAACTTTTGATATCGGATGGCTTTAGTTTAATTGCTGAAAAAAGATCGCTGTAATAAGGAACATTCCGGCCGGCATGCTCAATAAGCTTTCTGAACTTGCTGAATTGGTAATCCAACAATTGTGATTCAGACCACATTTGGGTTTCCATCAGCCATTTATGTGTTTGCACGATCGAGGTTTTGTTGTAAAGATCCTGCAGTGGATAGGCAATATATTTAGCTACGAACTTTCTCATTTATCCGTGATCTATTAAGTTCTGTATGAAAGGCGCCCTAAAATGCGCCTGATCAGGCTCTTATCGGCATCCTTTCTCCCCAGTTGAACAATAACGGGCCTTATGTGCCTGAACCATCCTTTATAAATGAGCCAGCAGCCTCTCATTTTCATCAATCGCCAGCAAAGATTTCTGAAATAAAGTTTTGTACGCACAATCTTTCTTTCGTGCAATATCAGTTTTTCGTTTCTGAAAGGGAAAAGTGTTACATTATAACCGGCTTTATTGAATTTGACACGGACTATGACGGATTCTCTTTCACGAAGGGATGTCATTTTGCGGACCTTTCCTTCAAACTGTATGTCTGAAAAACAAAAATTTCCAAGTGAATAAAAGATATGCTTGCCATTGTACCTTTCAAATGGCTGTAAAGTATGGGAGTGGTGGCCGATTATCAGATCAGCGCCATGATCGATTAATTTTCTGCCAAGTTCAATCTGGCTGTAATCCGGGAATAGCCCTCCTTCAAACCTGCCCCCCCAGTGCATCAATACTATACGGTAATCATAACCTGCAGCATTTCGCAGGTCGGCAAAGCAAGCTTCTTCGCGGAACTCATTAATAGAGATGTGTGCATTGTCCGGTAGCGAAGGATTGGTGTCCGCAGTAATGTAGTTCAAAAAACAAAACGAGATATCCTTAATAGTCATGGTAACACATGCCCTGGCGGTATCCTTGCTTATTCCTGCGCCAAGAAAAGCTATATGATTTTTATCCAGGAATTCAGTGGTCTTTTGAAAGCCGTCCTCAAGGTTATCGTATATGTGGTTTGTAGCCAGCGAAGACATTCCCAGATTAATGTTTTTGAGGTACTGCAACGTATCGGGTGTTGTACTGATACGTGGACGCTTGAGCAGGTTTTCGCCCTGATTCCCTTTGAGCACACATTCGAGATTACCTACTACCAGATCTGCAGCTGCCAAATGTTGGGCAACAGAGTTGAAAGGATTGACGCCCTTGTTTTTAAGATGAATATATCCATCATTTAATCCGATATCACCTATGAACGCAAGGTCAGCCATTGGTTTTCGCTATGTTTTGAAGCCAGGCAGCAAGCTCTTTTCCCTGGAATATGTAGTTGAATGTAGTGAGAGCAAGTTTTTGTCCCCGGGCACCGATCCTTAACGCATTTTCGTAATCATTAAGTACGGATTCCATCTTTTCCGCAAAGTGCCTGGGGTCCCCGGGTTTAGCTATATAGGCGTTTTCTCCGTCATGCAAATAGTCGCCAATTTCGCCTACTCCAGTTACCACTACAGGTTTGCCTGTGGCCAGGTATTCCCCTAGTTTAGTAGGGAATCCTCCTTCGGCCTGTTTACTTTCGGGTCGGGCAAGTACAAGCATTATTGCATTCCCAAGCATATCGGGAAGATTTTCGCGATCCATTACACTAGTAAAAATAACCCTTTTTGTGAGGGATAATCGTGCAATCTTTTCCTGCAATCTGTCAAATCCTTCAAATTCAGTACCTCCTATCAGGCAGAGATTTATTTCAGGAAACTTTCCTGAAATAAGACCAAAGGCATCTATCAGATCAGGGACACCATCTTTGTTGCCCTGCATTGATCCGCAATAGGCGATGTATTTTTCTGCAGGGGAAAGTGATATATGTGAAAACCGCTCGGGTTCAACAAGAATGGGCAGGTGAAACACAGGACAGTTTTTGCGGAGGTGAGGTGTAAAGTATTCCCGCAAATTTCGGGTGATAACTAAAAAGCCATCAAAGAACTTACAAGTTATGGTGAGGTACAAATATAAGGAGATGTCATCAAATCCTGATTTGCCGGCCCTGATAAATGGAAATTCACTGCGCTCCTGCAGATACTTTATTTTCAAAATTCTGCTGATAAGATAAAACCAAAAGGAAATGAAAAACCCCAGCACACCTGCAAAAATGAAGTCGATCCTGTGCTTCCGGTTTTCAGAGATCAGCAACAGAGTTGTACGGTATATACCGGATATGAAATGAACAATTCTGGTAAAGCTATCCGAAGCTCTGAAGGTTGTTGCAGAAGGATAAATATATTCGATACCGTTGAAATTGCCTGCAGTGGCAGTATTTTTTGACAGGACATTATGTTCTGTTGGTTTGAGACAGATCACCTTAACCCTGCAGCCGGCTTTAACCAATCCGCCTGCCATGGCAATAAGCCGGTTGGTTTGCGCCAAACCAAACGGGAAAGGATGTAAGGTCAGGAAAAAGATATTGAACGGTTTCTGGGAACCGGACTCCATGCTAAGATTAATTAATTCTCTCAAGCTCAAACCATTGGGCCGTTCCAAGATTTGGTTTTAGCAAACCTGAAATAACCCTGATGTTAATGGCTATAATAAACAGATAAATGCAATACCGCAAAAATAGCTTCAATATTTTCAAATTCAGTTTTTCTGAAGCAAAAGTGTTTTGCCAGCGTGCAAATTGTCCGAAAAGGAATTTCTTAATGCGTTCATTGTAATTGGTTGGCTGAATTTCATGATGTATCATGCGCCATCCGTAGGGGATCGACAGTTCGGCCATACATTTAGGGTTGTATCTGCCTACATGAACAGGAGGCAGGTCATAAAAGTAACCAAAACGGTCAAAAAACCTGCGCTGATTATTGTTCGGTACGGAAATATACAAATGAGCTCCCGGGGCAGTCAATTTGTTCAGGTGTTTAAATAAATCATGAACAGAGGTCATGTGTTCAAGCACCTGGAACATGCAAACAATATTGAGTTTCCCGTTAATATCTTTTTCGTTAATATCGATAAAATCTTTACGAAAACAGCTAATACCAAGTGATTCAATTGCCTTTGCTCCGGCTTCGGAATATTCAGTGGCATAAATTCCGGAAAGGAGTGGTTGCCTGTTTACTAATCTTTTCAAAAAGCTACCATTTCCTGCGCCAATCTCGATAAGATTAACAGGTTGCTTCAGTGTTTTAATATAACGCTCAATACTTTCATGGGACACCTTATATTCCCATTTATCAACAGGGTAATAGGCTTCTGAGTGATAAATGAGGGAGTATAATTCAGCGTCGGCAGCTATAAATGGGTCGGAAAATTCAAACGAGCAAATCTTACAGCCAAGATAGGACGAAGTTTCACCTGCCCAAAGTTTTTCTATTTTTAATTTACATTGAGTTAATCTTTTAGTATCAGCATTTGTCAATCTTCTACTAACCAGCTTACTGTCAACGGTATAAAGCCTGTTAAGTTTG
>DATAEX010000077.1:0-9785 GCA_036257765.1 Bacteroidales bacterium | reverse complement strand
AAATGATTGAATTCTCGTTCTGATCATCATGAATAAAATGAATAAATCCATCCGCAGATTCGTCATACTTATTCACTCCAAGATCGGTTGCAAGCCATATACTACCGTTACGATCGCCGAATATTTTATATACCGTAGAATTGCTTATACTATTACTGACGGCACTATCAGGCAAATATCGCTTGAAAGTCTCCGATTCAATATCCATTACTGCCAATCCTTTATCCGTTCCGATCCACATGTTCCCCTTTCCATCAGGATAAAATGTGTAGATAGTATTACTGTTCACGGAATTCAATGCGTCGGAGGAACGGTAGTTTTTTATTCTGGCAGGACTTCGATCGCCATTTAATTGAACTACATCAAAACCTGCATCTTCGGTTCCAATCCAGATTGTGCCCTCAGGATATTCGGTGATTGCTCTTACTCTGTTACTTGATATCCCTGAAGACTGATTAAGATGAGAATACTTTTTATTTGATCGGTCAAGGATGTGAACTCCGTCTGTTTTTGAACCGATCCAGAGCACTTCCTTTATATCCTCGTAAATTGGATGAATGTTCCTGAATACGAGCTTTTCACGGGAATAAGGCACGTAATCGTATAAAATAAATTTTTCTTTAAGAGGATTATAAATGTCAATTCCGTTAGTTCCCGTCCAGATTAGACCTGCATGGTCCCTGAAAAGTGATAATACTTCATTGTTACGTATGCTGTAGGGATTGAGATGATCATAAAGAAAATTGTTGAATTGCCCAGCCTGTATCAAACCAATGTATAAACCGTTGCCAAAGGTGCCAATCCAAAGATTCCCTTCGTTATCCTCCACAAGGGCTTTAATGCTTGTCGAAAGGCCGGGAAGGTCAACGATATTAATAATTCCCGTTTGTTTATCCATTTTATACAGGTTTGTTTCAGTACCGATGACCAAATTTTGATATCGGTCAGCCAACAACGCTGTAACACCTATCCTGGCATTTACATTTCCGAAATCCGTGTACCGGTTCAGTTCTTTCCGTTCGATATTAAACCTGAACAACCCCTCTGTTGTACCGATCCAGATAGTATTGCCTTCAGCAATCATGGTTTTTACCGGGATTTTAAGCATCGGCTTTAATTCGGGATAAAATTCAATGATATCACGATATTGCCTGGTATCAGGATCAGCCATAGCAAGACCTTTATTGGTGCCAACCCATATTTGTTCATTATATACCAGAATTGTGTTGATTATAGATGCACCAGGTCCACTGGCATGCATAATTTTACTAAACTTGTCGCTTTTTTTATCATATAGATTCAGGCCGCCTCCATTGGTTCCAATCCACAAATTCTGATTTTTATCTTCACCTATTGCAAGGATTCTTGAGCCACTTATACTATAAGGATCATCCTGAAGAGGTTTGTATACTTTAAAAACATATCCGTCATATTTGTTAAGCCCGTCTTCAGTACCTATCCATATTATGCCCTGTGAATCCTGAAATATACAATTTGCAGAACTTTGTGAAAGGCCATTTTTGATCGAGACATTATAGAATTTAATATTTTCCTTTTTGTACTGCCCGTTCAAATGCAGAGTGACTAAGAATAGCCAGGTAAAAGCAAGAAGAACAAACACATAAGGTCTTTTTATGACAATATAAGGCATATATTAGGCTTTAGCAGGTTGACATAAAATTATAAGTTTAAATGAAATCAGCATAATAATTATGAACAAACTTATCCAAAGCACAATACCTAATTTGACTAACTTTGCTCTAAATCTCAGCCATGTACTTAGAATCTGTCTCTTTAATCGATTTTAAAAATTTTCCACAGGCAGAATTATCCTTTTCTCCCCGCATTAATTGTTTTGTCGGTAATAATGGAGTAGGAAAAACCAACCTGCTGGATGCCATACATTATTTGTGCCTTTGCAAGAGCTATTTTAACCCGGTTGATTCTCAGAATATACTTCACGGAAAAGAATTTTCAGTAATCCAGGGTGCCTTTAAAAGCAATGGCTCGGTTAACGAAATTTATTGCGGCATTCACCATAACAAGAATAAGATATTTAAAAAGAACAAAAAAGAGTATGAAAAACTGGCACATCATATAGGTTTATTTCCGGTCGTAATGATTTCTCCACAGGATTCATCACTGATCATGGAAGGGAGTGAGGAAAGGCGAAGATTCCTGAATAACGTGATTTCTCAGTATGACCACACCTACCTTGAGGATGTTATGCAATACAACAGGATATTGGCACAGCGTAATAAGCTTCTGAGAGATGCAGGCTGGAAAAAGGATTTCGATGCCGAAATGCTCGATATTTATGATAGTCAATTATTGTCACCCGGTAAGCGAATATTCGAAAGCAGATCCTTATTTGCGGAAAAGATGATTCCGGTTTTCACTAAATATTACTATCAGATATCTTCGAATTTTGAAGAAGTGGAGCTTCAATATACTTCCCAATTATCCGGTGACGATTTTGAATACTTGTTGAAAAATTCCCGCGAAAAAGACCGTATAATGCAATATACGACGCAAGGCATTCACAAAGATGATCTCTTACTTAAAATTAACGGATATTCACTCAAAAAAACAGGGTCTCAGGGACAGCAAAAAACGTTCCTGGTTACACTGAAGTTGGCCCAGTTTGATTTTATTAAGGACATGAATAAAACACGTCCCATTTTACTTTTGGATGATGTATTTGATAAATTTGACGAATCCAGGGTCAGGCAAATTATACAACAGGTATCCGATCAACATTTCGGCCAGATTTTTATAACTCATACGGATCCTCAAAAAATGAAGTCTATTTTAGAAGAGATGAATACCGATTATAAGTTATTTCATATTGAGAACGGCAGAATAATTTGAGAATTTGAAAATCAACTCCCAAACTTCAAACCTCAAACCGCAAACTTTAAATGAGAAAAAGTCAGACGCAAAAAATTAGCGATGTTATTTCCGACTTTCTGAAGGAATTGAATATTGACCGGAAATTAAAGGAGGTAAACCTGGTAGCTCAATGGGAGGAGTTGATGGGTAAAACAGTAGCAGTGAGGACCGATCGCATCTATATCCGGAACAGGATCCTGTTTATTCATGTTACTTCAGCCATTCTTAAAAATGAGCTGATAATGATACGGCAACAGATTATAGATCGTTTGAATGAAAACGCAGGGGAAAAATTAATTGAAAGTATAGTCATTAAATAGCTTCGCATTTTTGAAGCTTCGCATTTTTGAAGCTTCGCGTTTGAAGTGGTCCCAAATGTCCCAAATGTCCTATATGTCCCAGACTGCCCGACTGCCCGACTGCCTGACTGCACGACTTCTTCCTAGTACCTGTTAAGCCACCTGTATCGTCTCGCGTTATCTCCGAATTTCACAGCTGCCATGAATTCATGTGAGCCCATGGAACGGGCACCGATGGCATTAAAAGTATAATCAAAAGCATAACCAAAATAATACTTATCAACCCTCAATCCGGCCATGATAATTGCTGATGATCCTTTACCGTTGAAGGATTCTTCTACAATGCTGTAACCTCCACCACTTCGATAGGACAAACCTGCCCAATAATTTTCTTTAAAGTACATTTTTATATTCCCGTCTATCTGCGAAATAAATTTCTCCGTGGTTTTAAAAAGAAATGAAGGTTCCATCAGAATATCCCGGGCTACTTCAAAACGATATCCGGCAGTAATAAAGTAATGTCTTACCATTTTGAAGCCGGGACCTTCCTTATCAGCGCCGAGTTTTATCGGACTTTGGAACAGCTGCATTGCAGAAATTCCTGCGTACAGGTTCCGGTCGCTGTAATAAACACCAAAATTTGCATCGGGAATCAGAGCTGATTTCTCTGTGTTAAGCAACATAGGATCATCGATATCCAGCAATTTGATCTTATCCTGTTCAATCCTGAATTGATACCCTGTTACGGATATACCAAAAGAAAGCTGAGATTTGTCGAAAGGTATATGATAAGTATAAGTTCCCTGAAGTCCTGTGCGATTGAATGCTCCGGCCATATCCGTGTAAGCATAGAAACCATAACCCACTCTTCCGCTGCGTGACATAACCCTTTTACGTCTTCTTATGGAGGCTGATCTTGAAATATAACTGTTCTTTAAGAGACGTGTTTGATAACTGACTGCATATGTTCCCGGTGCATCCTTAATACCAGCCCATTGCTCGCGGGCGGTAAGATTAACGGCAGTGTAGCCCTCATGACCGGCGACCGCTGGATTAAGAAGGAAACCATTCATCATATACTGGCTGTAAATAGGTAACTGTTGAGAAACAGCACGTGTAACTACAGTCATCAGTATAATCAAAAAGGTCAGATATTTAGCTTTTTGTTGCATTTTCGTTTTTAAAGTTTATTAATTATACTCATAATCTTCATCAAAGTTATTAATGTTTGATATCAAAAATACTATTGATCTTTATCAATACATGGTATAATATTCTGTTAATCAGCGTCTGCCAGCTTTATATGAATTTAAGATCATTTGACAAAAACAGTAATTTTTATGATTAAACAGGGATCCATTTATCCACCCGTAAAAGTTGAAGGTAATTTGTGATGATTAAAAATAGCGACGTCATTGATCCATTTATCCATCACTTCCCTTACATAAAGCGAAACACCACGTATATGCCAATCAATATAACAACATTATTTAATGCGACGGATAAAACAATCGGTTACAGCTACATCCCCGGTAAGGCTTTTTGCTTTACTTATTTCTTCCATTTTCATAAGTGAGATACTTGTGATGGTTATTTTGAACCAGATTACAAACCTTTCATTTTTGCAGCGGGCATTTTTTGATGCAATAATTATTGTCATCCTAACTTTCCCCAGCGTTTATTTCTTTTTATTTAAACCTCTTATTGCATTGATCAGAAAACGAGATGAAGCCGAGTTGATACTTAAAAAAAGTGAAGAGCGATATCGAAATATCTTTGAAAATGTTCAGGACGTTTATTATGAAGTAACCCTTGATGGCATTATCCTGGAAATCAGTCCTTCAATAAGCCTGATTTCTGACGGCACATATATAAGAGGGGATTTATTAGGAAGCTCAGTGTATGATCTTTATGCTGATCCTGAAGAACGTAAGGTATTATTATCTATTTTACATAAGGAAGGGAAAGTCAGGGATTATGAAATAAAACTTAAGAATAAGGATGGATCACTATTTAATTGTTCAATTTCTGCCAGAATTTCGTACAATAACCAGCATGTTCCAACCAAAATAACCGGAAGTATGCGAGATATTTCCAACCGAAAGCGTACTGAGGAAGAGATAAGAAAGATGAATGATCAGCTTAGAATTATAAATTCAGAGAAAGACAAACTTTTCTCAATTATTTCTCATGATCTGCGGGGTCCTATTGGAACTTTTATTGGTCTTACTGAACTTATGGTTCATAAAGGGAATGATCTGAAACCAAAAGAGATTAAGAAGTTTGCAATTTCATTACATCAATCAGCCACAAATCTTTATAGTCTTCTCGAGAATCTACTGCTTTGGTCAGTAAGCAAACAGAGTACACTTGCGTTTGCGCCAAAAAAATTACATTTACAACACCTGGTAAATGATGTTGTTTTATGTCTTGTTCCCGCTGCAGAGAGGAAAAACATCAAAATCAACTGCCATATCCAACCTGTTCTTGAGATAAAGGCTGATTTTAATTCGCTGCAGACAATTATCCGTAATTTGGTTTCCAATGCGATCAAGTTTACACCTTTTGGTGGTGAAGTTACAATTCGCGCAGAAAGTGGCAAAAGAACCCGGATTTCAATAAGTGATACAGGAATTGGTATGGATTCGGATATGGTGACAAAATTATTCAGCATAGACAGTAAAATCAACCGTCCGGGTACAGACGGTGAACTTAGCACCGGTCTCGGATTGCTATTGGTCAAAGAGATGGTTGAAAAACACGGTGGACATATAACTGTTGAGAGTGAGGTAAATAAGGGCACAGTTATATATTTTACTATTTGATCCTGCTATCGCGCCGGAATTGACTTAATTTTTGATCTCACCCCAGTTTACTTAAAATTTTCAAAAGATCAACACTTTGCAGGGTCACTTTTCTGTCCTCAATTTCAATAATACGGTCATTTTTGAATTCAGTGAGAGTCCGGCTGACGCTTTCTTTTGTGGAATATACCAAATCGGCAAGTTCCTGTCTCGATATTGGCAATGTAAATTCCTTATTCTTGTAAACTTCAGTGCCAAAAAACATCAGGACTTCTGCAATTCTTCCCGGAACCAGTTTTTGAGGAAAATCCATCAATTTATTTATCAAATACATACCCTCATTACTGAAATCCTGAAGTAATTGCAAAGCATAACTACCATTTTCACTTAGAATTTCCTTGAAAATGTTAATATTTATATAAATCAGTTCACTGTCTTCCAGTGTCATTCCTGACATCTGATACCGGTTGTCATAGAAAGCTGAAAAAGCTCCTACATAATTATCGGGTCCTATTATTTTTAATATGACCGTTTTCTTATTCAGTCCTTCTTTATAAATTTTAACCAGTCCGGACCTCAGAAACAAAAGGTGTGACACCGGTTTGTCCTGTCGGAAAATTATTTCTCCCTTTTTATGATTTACTATTAAAGCATTGTTGTTTATCCTATCAATCTGCAGGGGAGAAAGTACATTATGTGATGGCAATAAACAGCTGTTTGCGGAAACCATCTGCTAACATTAATATATAATGTAAATCTAATTAAATTAAATATAAACCGATAACCAATTGTTATTATATCTAATTAAATTTCTGCCTGATCACTTTTTGTAGCATTAATGGGTATAGCCACAATTACAAACGCGAAAATGCTTTGCTAGATTGCCGTGAAACGGAAATACAATTACCTCTACCTGATAAGGTTTACATATCCTGTTATAGGCTTGACGTTAGTAACCTTTATGTCCAGCACAAAATAGTATGCATCCATTGGTAATTCTTTGCCTGACATATCAGTACCTTTCCAGGGATTATTTGCAATATTATTTGTTCTGTAAACAAGCCTTCCCCAACGGTCAAATATCTCCAGTATTGCGTCAGGGAATTTGTCAATATCAGGGATGATCCATTCATTGTTGTGGCTTTCATCGCCTGGTGTGATAGTATTCGGCATATTGGCAAACAGAAGAGCTGCATCGCATACTTCGAGTATTATAGTGTCAGATGCACCGCATCCCTTCTCATCCAAAACTTTAACCCAGATGGTTTCGGGCTCAATTCGCATTCCATCAACGGATATAGGATTTACTATATCGCCTGTGGACCACTCGTAGGAATTATAAAAACCGGCATCAAGAAGTAATAGTTCGGTTCCGCAAAGAGCCGTATCTTTTCCGATGTTTAACTCGGGTAATGGATTGACGGTAAGATAAACAGAATCATAATCTGAACAATGATCAGCGCCTGTTATCTTTACCCAAACATAACCTTCAGTTCCGGCTGCATATGAAGATTGAGTGCTACCGTCAGGCCAGAGATAACTTATATCGCTTGTATAAGCAGTAGTGCCGTCAAAGGTGAATAAATCTTCTTCGCAGACTTCCTCTTCATTGCCTATATCGGCAACCGGGGCATTCACATCTACCTGTCCGCCGACAGGAATACCAAAACATCCGAATTCAGTTTGTTCTGTTACGGTAATACTGTGATCACGACGATCATAATTCCATCTTACCACAACACTGTCGTTATTTAATCCATAAAGCGTATCCAATACTGAACCGCCGTCGATCTCCCAGAAATAAACTGAATTAGGCAATCCCTGCACACCATAAGCTTCCATAGTGCCGGCACAGGCAAAGGGTAAGCTTTGCCCGTGACCATGCATTATGGAGCTTATGATAAGCAATAGGGATAATATGGTGGTTCTGATTCCCAAATCAATGTACTGTTCCAGCTATTTTTTGGCATCAGTACTTAACAAACCGGTCAGACTATTAATAGTTAAAGTTGTTAGGTATATGATAAATAGGACCGGTTACAGGTGCAGGGTTAACTATATATACAACCGTTGTTTTTGCACCCCATGCATAACCAGTTACTGATGCAGGAGCATTCGTATAATCCGATTTGTGTGATATGGCGGAAACAATACCATTTCCGGTTACACCTGCTGCACTTGTCAAAGTATAGGTGTAACGGGTACGCTTTCCGTCTTGTACGTTACGGGCAGATGAATTGAAATCATAATCGAAATCGGGTGTAGCAGCTGTAAAGCCTGCAGTTCCGGTTTTTACCTTAGCACCCAGAGCAAAGTCAACAAAAGTTGCATTGGTCGAAACATTTCCAAGAAGGTTGCCTAATGCATCAATAGTATCAACCGTTTCAGAAACCCTGAATGCATATGCTGCCAATGCATTAGGAACATCTTCTGTAATTGCTATATTAATAGGAGCTGCCAGCTGATTGCCGCATAATCCGGTCAATACATCGGCGGTAGAGAATTGTGCCGTTGGAACTGCAACAGCAGTGACATTCATAGTAGTAAGTGATCCGGTACAACTACCGAATGCAGCAGGAGAGTTTTCCTGTACTGTGATGGTATAGTTTCCGGCATTAGGGAAGGTAATAGTTGCTCTGTTGGCGGCACCTACAGCTTCAGTAATAGTAGGAGCACCAAGAGTTGCCTGCCAATCCCATGTGAAATTTGCAGTGAGAGAACCATCGGAAGTAAAATTTGGATGATAAACCGGATCAGGCAATGCAATGTAAAGCATCTCTTTGTTTACAGTTACATATTCCACATTATCTGGAGCCGCATCGGCAAGGTCATATTCCACATAATTGACAGGAATTTGCCCGAAAGCAGAAAAAGCCAGTATTGCAAAAGCAATACTCAGAACAGTTCTCAAAAATTGAATCTTTCTCATTGTGTTTGAAAATTAATTGTTATTACTCTATTGCTTATCCTTACCCCTAAGGGCTTGGGATGTATTTACATTGTTGAATATTTTTATATAATCCATTATACCGTTACTTCAAAAGTTTTGTTACGTATATTTGATATTCAGCATTATTCTGCTGACGATTGTTGGTGAAATTCAGGCGAGAGCAAATTCTATAATTCGTGTTGATTTGGTATATGGTATGAAGGCCCCGTTTCAGGCACGCGAAATACCCTTACAGTCATTTGCGTTGCTGAAGTTGCGGAGCAACCATTGCCATCCATATAGTTCACTGTTATTACCCTGTCTTCATATTGGCCCGTCACATCACCCCAGGTTATAACAGCATCATAAGTATTACCCGGAGGGATTATGGATCCGGAACCCGGGGTTATAGACCATATATAATTCGACATTCCGTTATCGGTTGAATAGGGTACAGAATTACCTGCACATGCTGTATCAGAACCAGTAATGACCGGAACAGGAGGTGTATGGATTGTGACAGTTATTGCAAAGGGATCACTCTGACAGCCGGTGGTTGTATTGATTACTTCTAAATCGGCATCATAGTCATCGGCTGCGGCTGCGACCGGAACTATTAAGTTTACCGGGGTTGCAGGCAGCGGCGAGTTATTTACATTTACGAATCCCTGGGCAATGGCTGCGGCACTGTAGGTTATATTGTATCTGTCGGGAGACCCCGAACTACCTGAATAATTAAGTTCAGCGCTGTTCTGCCCGCGGCAGGCTTCAGCAACTGCCGGATCAAGAGTTATAGCAGGCAGGGGATTCACTGTTATATCTAATGATCTTGGAGAGCTGGATCCGCATCCATTGTTGGCA
>DATAEX010000112.1:0-3408 GCA_036257765.1 Bacteroidales bacterium | reverse complement strand
TCTTTCAGCTGCATCCATTCTCTGTGGCGTAACACACTGAGTGAAGCCAGATATTTGTTGGAATCGTATGGATGAAAATATTTGTCGTAGTAAGAATCAAAATTATCGGGCAACATCCATTCAATACTCACGGAAAGATTCTCGATGTTTTTTTTGTAGTAAAGATCCTTGCATCCAATGTAGAATGAAGAGCCCACCCTGGGTAGAGCAGAAAAGGGATAAAATGGCTTTTTCGCATCAAGCTCTGATTCGTGGTTTTCCAGAAGAAGGTCACGAATACCGTCAAAGGTCACCATGTCTTCAATACTTCCAACCTGAACCTTAATTGTGATTTTGGTAATGCTCAGGGAAATCAGGTAATTAAGTTGTCTGAACTTATTCAGAATTTCTTCTGAAATATCTGATTTGCCGGGATTTGCTACATAGGGAAAGTTGAAAAACACTTGTAAAACCGGCTTGCGGAGATTAAATTTATCACCGTGGATTTCAGGATCAAATGCAATCACAGAGGATGGCTGTGCTATAGTTATATTGAAATTCAACTCAAAAGTGTTGTTTCCGGTCTTATTCAAAGAGTGAATAATCACACCATCGGAATTATTACTGCTTGAAATCCATCCGGTTTCACCGGTCAAACGCAGTTCCAGGATAGAAGTGTCATAACTTTCCCAGGTCTGCAGATTTTCACTCGTTTCGAATGTGATCACAACATTTCGCTCACTTTTGGCCAGATAAAGCTGATCTGAAGCAATTGCAAAACCCGTCTGCACAATTTTATCTTTTCCAGCGACTGAAAAAGGATGCATTAAACTCTGCTCTACAAGTTTTTCGTTTTGTTTGAGGGTAGTGGCAAAATAATTGGTTATCAATCCCTCTTTTTTGCCAATTGATACCGCTTTTAATGCAGCCACCCTGGCTTTACTGACAACAATCTCCTTGTCGGTTCTGTAAATTAGCTCAATATTTTTCCGGTCCTTCCCGGCAAGTAAACGTGTTCCTTTTTCAATCCTGTAATCCCGGAAACCGCCGGCAATTTCGAAAATTACATAAGCACTGTCGGGAACGGCTTTTCGTGGATCAATCTGAAGAACCCTGGTGAAATAAAATTCAAGGATTCTGCCGGGGAGGTGGTTAAGTTCTTTCCGGACAATTCCGAAAAGATTAATAAATGTGATATATAAAGCTATATGAGGCGAAATGTTCTGGTGTCTGTATATTTCATCTGTGAAAAAATTTCGCGACAAAGTGATGATCTGCGATGTGGCATGAAAAACTGTATCGAAGATTCTGTTAAGGATTAACAAAGCATTGTAAAGCCTTTCTTTTTCTGTTTTGCCATTAAATGCTTCCGAACCTTTTGAGGCTTCGGTTTTTTCGGGAAGATCCCAGAGATTGTCGGCGTTGATCAACCCTGTTTTGATAATCTGCTTTTCATCTTTTGCAATGCTGTTTAAATACAGCACTATATGATAGAGCTTTTGAAATTCCCTTGCCAGGTAAGATTTTATATAGAGATTCAGATTCCGGTTTAAAGTGCTTTCCCGGGATGAAGATGCATACCATTGATCAATTTTGATGAACCGGGAAAAAACAAATTCAGTGATCCTGCTGAAGCTTTCAAACGATTCTTCCTTTTGAAACTGATCATACAGGTAATCATAGTCAGCTTTGATTTCATTAATGTCTCTCCTTGCAATATTTGCGCTTAGAAGAATCAGATCATCCTTAAAAAATTGTTCCCACGTTTTACTTGTATTTAAATTTTTAGGGTCGGCATCAAAGAATCGGAGGTTTTTAGCGTAATGTTGTGCATAAATGATAAAATCCTCCAATTGGCGATCATCAATTAATATATTATCGGGATTAAGTGAAACAGTAAACCTTTCCTTCCTGGAAGTTCCTTCCTGTTTAAAAATGCTTGAATATGAACTAAAATCCTTTTTCACAGGAGGCGTATTCTATGATAAAATTCCGTTTATCTCACCAGGTTAGTACCTTCTTTGAGATAGTAAGGATACACGTAATTATATCTGTTGTTTGAAGATAAAATGGTATAATCAATATTTATTTCGATATACGATCCATCCCTGATCTGCGGATCAATTTCAATCTCATTCACATTTATCCTTGGCTCATTAAACAAGATAGCATCACTTATAACAGTTTCCATATACGTGATTATGCTTCGCGTCAGGTTTTCGAAAACAAACTGGTCGAGTTCCGATCCATAGCCCGGTTGCATTATCCTTTCTCCCATGCTGGTGACAAAAAGCACGTCGAGGCTGTTTTTGATCAATTCTTCCCCGCTTAACATGGCTGCATTATGGGACGCGGAATTAAATTCCACCGGGAACTTCCATCCCACACCAATAAACCGTTCTGATTGGAGCTCCATGGTCATCCTCCTATTATTACTGTTAAACAACCGGCTATGATAGCACCGCCGTGTGCTGTTGAGTCGCCTATGCGTGCTGCTGGTTTATTATTGATCAATACTGTGGATGACCCCATTACAATAGTATCAGGTCCTCCGGCACATAACAGCATATCCCCTAGTGAAGCGGCAGGTAAACCTCCAATAAATACATTAACACTACCCGGAGGAAGAACAGGTCCACCCACATGTGGAACCAATCCGCTTACCATCGGACACACATGCATATCGGTAATTCTTGCTGCAGAAGGCATATGATAAATCAATTAATATTAACAATACCACCTTGAATTTTAGTTTGACCTGTTGACACAAGCTCGGCGGAGGCAGTTCCACTGATGCTGCTTTTTGTGGCGGCTTTTACTTCTACACTTTTTCCTTCAATCTTAACATTGCCTGCCGATGTTTTGAAGGATATATCTTTTGCACTTTCAATTGATATCCCATCCGAACCAAGTCGGATTTTGTTATTGTTCTTATCGGAAAGGGTTATTTCATTCTTATCGTCGTTAATTTCAATAACTTTACCATTTGGCGTTTCCATGCGAAGCGATTTTTTATCGTCATCAAAAACAAACTTTATCTTACTTCGGGTAATAAATCCTTTTTGATGGTTGTCGTCCTTAGACGGCAATGGTGCCGGGTGGGCACTGCTGTTAAGCATTCCCAGTATAATAGCATGGCGCGGATCACCATTCAGGAAACCAACAACCACTTCATCGTGTATTTCCGGTCGGAAAAATGCGCCACGTTCTTTACCGGCATCCGGCGATGCCATACGTGACCATATACCCTCATTTTGATCGATTGCAGGTATCCGAACTTTTACCCGATCTTCTTTATCAGGATCTCCTTCAATCTTTATCACCACTCCGATCTGTAAACCGGTGACACCAGGAACAATGCCTGCAGCAGGTTTTTCTATAATATCCTGTTCCTGATAAAACCATTGTGCATTAAGGCCAAAATAAATT
>DATAEX010000062.1:0-7544 GCA_036257765.1 Bacteroidales bacterium | reverse complement strand
ATCCTGATCCCTCATCCTCCAGTGAATTCAATACGATGAAGTCGAAATTTTTCCGTTTCAGTTTTTCAACGGCATTTATAATTCCATTGTCAGTCTCCAATGCAAATCCGGCTAAAAACTGATCACTTCTTTTGATTTTTCCTAAAGTTGCCGCGATATCCGGATTTGGCTCGAGTTCAACAGTAATCCTTTCATCCTTTCGTTTTATTTTGCGGGTGACCGGATCAACTGGTCTGAAATCAGCCACAGCTGCCGAAAGTATGGCACCGAGGGAATTAGGGTAATATTCCAGGCATGCAGCAAGCATTTCTCTTGCAGTGCGGACCGGATAATAATCAATGTCAGGATGCTGTGGTTTCATTGCAGTCGGGCCACTCACCAGAATAACATGTGCCCCGCTTTCAGCCATTACTTCAGCAATAGAAAAGCCCATTTTACCCGAAGAATAATTACCAATAAATCTTACTGCATCTATTGGTTCAAAGGTCGGCCCTGCAGTAACCAGTATTGTTTTTCCTTTCAGATTCAGAGGCAGTTTTTTTTTTCAGCCCCGTCGTTAAAATGTGATTTGAGAGATTTGAAAATAACTTCAGGTTCCTCCATACGACCCTTTCCTATCAGGCCACTGGCGAGTTCTCCGGTTTCCGGCTCAAGTATTATATTACCATATTCCCTGAGAATATTAATGTTTTTCCTGGTGGCCGGATGGTTTAGCATATCAAGGTCCATTGCAGGCGCGACAAAAACCGGGCATTTTGCCGAAAGATAAGTAGTAAGGAGAAGATTATCAGCAATGCCCGACGCCATCTTTGCCATAGTATTTGCACTTGCAGGAACTATGATAAAGGCATCTGCCCAGATTCCCAGATCCACATGACTATTCCAGGTGCCTGCTGTTGGTTCAAAAAAATCAGACAGCACAGGATTACGCGATAATGTAGCCAGGGTAAGGGGAGTGATGAATTCTTTTGCCAGCGGTGTCATGATAACTTTCACCTCGCATCCATCCCTGACCAGTAACCTGATCAGTGAGGCCGCCTTATAGGCAGCTATGCTTCCGGTGATTCCTACAAGTATTTTTTTGCCGCTAAGCATGGTAAAGCCTTGTTATTCGGCCTTCCGAACGTATATCTGATCGCTTTCGAATTCTTCGAGAGAAATAAGTGTGTGCTTTGGCAATCTTTCGTAGAACTTTGAAATCTCTATCTGCTCGCGATTTTCAAATACTTCTTCCAGATTGTCGGTATAATTGGCGAATTCTTCGAGCTTGCGGTTAAGTTCTTCCTTTATTTCAACTGCAATCTGATTTGCACGTTTTGAGCAAATCATAACTGCTTCATAAATATTGCCCGTTTTGGCTTCAAGCATATTTAGATCTCTTGTGATAGTTGTAGTCGGAGCTTTCGACTTTTTGAAATCTGCGTTTTGTTCCATCAATTAATTATTGCTTAATTCATTTTCTTCAGGTTCTTTCACAAATCGCGAAGCATCCTGATAAATTTCGTCTGCTTCTTCCTTGTTCTTGCTTTCAGGGAATTCAGCTATATAAGTGTAATACTCATCGATAGCATCCTGGAATCTTTCAGTTTGCTTTGATTGTATGCTGTTCATCGCAAGAAGGTATTTAGCCTTCAGTAATCTGAACATTATTACTTCGCGATATTTGGACTCGGGAAAATCTGAAAGGCAGTTACTTAAAGATACTACAGCTGCTTTATAATTGTTCAGATTAAAATATAACTGTGCTGACAGATAGGCTTTTTCCATCATTTTTTCGTTCAGCTCAACAATGATCTTCTGACAATCCGGAATACGGGGACTATTGGGATATCTGATCATATAAAGCCTGAAGGCATCCAGCGCCTGTCTGGTACTGGTCTGATCCAACTCGGGTCGTGGCGATTGCATATAATAACAATACGATTCCATATAGGCAGCTTCCTCAACAAGAACACTGTTCCCATATATCTGAACGAAATTGTTAAAGTAGTGACCGGCAATGATATAATCATTTAGTTTGTACTGCGTCATGGCCTGGTAAAAGTAAACAGAATCAGCCCTTCGCGTTCCACGAATGATAGGGGCAAGCTGATCAAAAATTGTGGCTGCCTTTACGTAGTCTCCCCGGTTGTAATAATAAAAAGCCTTGGTAAACTTCAGATCAACGTCATCGCTCTTTAAAATCTTCTCATATCCGGAGCAGGAAATTATCGTTACTACCGAACTTAATACGATGATAATAATGTATATACACTTTTTGAGCATCGCGCAAAGTTACAATTTTTTACTGTATTCCCATTCTTTTTCAAGTAATTTTAAAACTGATATACCCAAATCTTATTGTTCCGTCTTATAGCCAATTCAAAAAAAAAATTACTTTTGCTCGTTCTATTTTATTAACTAAATATCTTTTTAACGTGGATATATTTGACAAGATTAAAAAGAGCAGAGGCCCTCTGGGACAATATCAGCAGATAGCTCACGGGTATTTCATGTTTCCTAAACTTGAAGGTGAAATAGGTCCCAGGATGAGGTTCAGGGGAAAAGAATTGTTGAACTGGAGTCTTAATAACTATCTCGGACTTGCCAATATGCCGGAGATCAGGAAGGTGGATGCCGATGCAACAAAAGAATATGGTCTTGCTGCTCCCATGGGAGCAAGAATGATGTCGGGACAGACTTCAAAGCATGAAGAACTGGAAAATCAGCTTGCAGAATTTGTTGGAAAAGAGGACGCATTCCTTTTAAATTACGGTTATCAGGGAATGATATCTATTATTGATTCACTGTTAGGCAGAAATGACGTAGTAGTTTATGATTCGGAATCTCATGCCTGTATAGTGGATGGATTAAGGCTGCACCTTGGAAAACGGTTTGTTTTCCCTCACAATAATATGGAAAAGTTTGAAAAAGAGCTTGACAGGGCGAGTAAGATGGCTGCTGAAACCGGTGGTGGTATCCTGGTTATAACCGAAGGTGTATTTGGGATGGCAGGTGACCTTGGAAATCTTAAGGCGATCACTGATCTGAAAAAGAAGTATGAATTCCGCATATTGGTCGATGATGCTCATGGTTTTGGAACAATGGGTAAAACCGGTGCCGGCACTGGTGAACATTTCGGTGTTCAGGAAGAAATTGACCTTTATTTTAGTACGTTTGCAAAGTCTATGGCTGGTATCGGCGCTTTCGTGGCCGGGAAAGAAGATGTGATCAACTTCCTGCGCTATAATATGCGCTCACAGACTTTTGCCAAATCGTTGCCTATGCCTATGGTTATCGGTGCTCTTAAGCGTCTTGAGCTTATAAAGACAAGACCCGAAATCCGTGAGAAATTGTGGACTATTGTAAAAGCTCTCCAATCAGGTTTCAGAGCAAAGGGACTTAACCTGGGCAATACTGAATCGCCTGTTACTCCCGTCTTTCTTTCAGGAACCATTGCTGAAGCTACAAATGTTGTTATTGATCTGAGAGAAAATTACAAGATTTTCTGTTCGATGGTTGTTTACCCGGTTGTTCCAAAAGATACCATCATGCTCAGGATCATCCCTACAGCTGCACATACCCTCGAAGATGTAAACTACACTGTAAATGCCTTTGCTGAAATCCAGGAAAAGCTGAAAGCAGGACATTTCAAATCAGATAAGATCGCATCCCTGCTTGGATAAGGGTTACATTAGGATATGAAAAAGGCTGTCAGGAAATGGCAGCCTTTTTTATGAATTAAAGTATGGCTTCCGACGCTTACAGGTCCTTTAGACCTAGCCAGACCGGATGCCTTACTTCTTACCGTTGGCTGCAGCGTGCCTCGATTTTACACCAAGGTATCCGCCATGATGTCTTTTGGCGTAATCGCCTGCAGTAAATCCTATCTTTTTCATCATCAACACTACAAGTGCATCGCCAATAACTGTCATCACTGTGGTTGAGGTAGTGGGAGTGAGGCCTAACGGACAAACCTCATCGGGATGACCTGTTGAGATAGTTACATCGGAAAGGTTTCCCAGAGGGCTGTCGGGATTTCCCGTTATCACAATCGTTTTCATCTGATAACCCAGCTTTCTGGATAATTCGCATAATTCAAGGATTTCAAGCGTTTTTCCTGAATTGGAAACTAACAGCAGTATATCGTCCGGTTGAATTACACCCAGGTCGCCATGTTGTGCATCGGCAGGATGAAGAAATACAGCAGGTGTTCCTGTGGCTGAAAAAGTGGTAGCAATATTTAACGCTATTTGTCCGGCTTTCCCCATTCCGCTTGCTACTACTTTCCCTCCGTTGTTATGTACAGCCTCATAAATCATATCGCAGGCAATATTGAAATTTGGAGTAACGGGTATATTTTTCACAGCCTTTGCTTCGGCCTCAAAAATTTTTCGTACCTCTTCCGTCATAAATTAAAAGATATGAAGGCAAATATATGAATTATCTGATCGAACGGTGACCGAAGTAATCAGGGAAAGATTTCCTTCTTATGCAGATTATACGCGATTTTCTTGAGGAGCAATTCCTTATGTAAGGGTTTGGAAATATAATCATCACAGCCTGCTGCAAGGCATTTTTCTTTATCTTCCGACATGGCATATGCAGTCTGCGCGATAACTGGCGTTTTTATTCCTTTTTCCCTGATCCGTTTTGTGGCCTCAAGGCCGTTAAGAAACGGGAGCCTGATATCCATAATGATCAGATCGGGATGTGCAGAAACGGTTTTTTCTATTGCCTCCCTGCCATCTTTGGCCCTGATCGTTGTAATTCCGGTAAAGGAAAGTATCTCATGAAGGAATGCATAGTTGTTATCGTCGTCTTCCACTACAAGTACAGTTTTGCCCTCGAAATTATGATGTTTTTGACCGGCTTTTTGTTTCTTCAAATGTTTAGAATCGTTCCCGTACCGTTTATAAGGTATCTCAAAATAAAACGATGAACCTTCACCAGGCCTGCTATCAACCCACAAATTTCCTCCCATGAGCCGAACAAGTCCTTTTGAAATAGATAATCCCAGTCCCGTACCGCCATATGGCTTTGTCCCTTTACTTTCAATCTGGTGAAAAGGCTTAAAAATAGTTTCCAGCTGTATTTCAGGAATTCCGATACCTGTGTCTTCCACAAAAAACCGGATCCAGTCCGGCTGAATTCTTATAAATCCGAATCTTATTCTTCCCTTATGAGTGAATTTAACTGCGTTATTCAACAGATTCATCATCACCTGCCGTAAACGAAATTCGTCTGCAATAATAAATTCATCAGGATTATTGACATCGATATCTTTCTGCAGCTGCACATCCTGTTTGTTAGTATTAAGGAGCTCCTGGGCATAAATAACCGCAAGCTCCTCCATCAATATATCAAGATTACATTCCTGTTCATTGAGCCGCATCTGTTTAGCTTCAATCTTGGATATGTCAACAAGATCATCAATGATGCGAAGGAGTTGTTCATTACATTTGTTAATTATTTCGATGTATTGATGGAATGAAGGTTTATCAGGGACTTCCTTCGCAAGAAGTCCTGAAAAACCTATTATTCCATTCATGGGGGTGCGAATTTCATGAGACAGATTTGCAAGGAACGCAGATTTAAGCTGATCGCTCTCCTGTGCCTTTTCTTTAGCTGTCCTGAGTTCACTTTCAATTTCTTTCTGAAAGGTTACATCGCTGGCTATACCTACAATCCGGAAAGGGTTATTGCTTTTGTCAAAAATTGGAAACAACCTTACCCAAACCCAGTGAATGTTGCCAGCACTGTCAAGTACTCTCAACTGACGAGCAATATGATCCCCTGTCGTGGTTTTACTGAATTCCATTAATTCATCAAATACAAGCCTGTCATCCGGGAATATCATCGCCGTCATACCGGGGATCTTTTCCATGAAATCTTTGCGGGTATATCCGAATTTTCTCTCTATTGCACTATTAACATATAATATGACATCATTTTCACTTAACCAGAATATATCATCAATATTTTCGGCCAGCTGGCGGAATCTTGCCTCACTTTCCCGCAATGAAGCACGGGCCTCAACAATATCTGAGATATTCCTTGTAACGGAAAGAATCAGGTCTTCGTTTCTGAACCTGAACACTGAGGCCGACATCAATCCGCTCCTAACATCTCCGTTTTTCAATCTGAATTTTGCCTCGAGATTTACAGCCATACCCTTATTACGAAGTTCACCAATAAGTCGTTCCCTGTCTTCCGGATCATACCAGATATTGATTTCCGAAGAAGTCTTGCCCCGGACATCTGCCCATGTATAACCTGTCAGCTGAGTGAATCCTTCATTGATTTCTACAAATAGTCCATCACTCAAGCGGTTCAGGTTTATGGAATCGGGGCTTGTTCTGAAAGCAGCCCTGAATTTCTCCTCGCTTTCCTTCAGCAATTCAAAAGTCTGTTGCAACTCTTGATTTTGCTTGTGAAGCAGATTGTTAAGATCATTCAGTTTCCTTTCACCGGTCAGATCGCGGGCAATTATACCATATTTAGGTGGTTTGGCCATTCTATCAGGAAATTTATTAAAACTATTCTTAATTTAATAATAAAGCAGCTCCCAAAAATATTTCTTGGATGAAAATGTCAGAGGGTTTGATTGCAATTAATAGTTATATTCATTATTATTACCCCCATAAAATAGGGGGTGTTAATTTAAAAAATAATAAAAATAAAATTTAACCCCTAAAAAAATAGAGGTAATTGAAATATTGTATTAATTTTGCATCGGATATAAACAAAATTATTTTATTATGAAAAAGCTGAGGTTACTTAAAGTAGTTGTTGCTGCAACTTTTTTGTTGTCATTTTTTAGAGTTGAAGCTCAGGAAAATAAATCAGTCTTTACAGCAGGAGCTGATTTTTACAGTAATTATATCTTCAGGGGAACTAAACTTGGGACTGGTCCTTCTGTTCAGCCCAATGTAAAATTCATAGCCGGCGGATTGACTATTGGCGTATGGGGTGCTTTCGATGCCAGTGGTTATTCGGAAGCCGATCCCTATATATCTTATTCTTTCCCGTTTGGTTTGAGTCTTGGAATTACTGATTATTATTCACCTGCCTTACCGCTTTTTGAAACTTCAGATACCTCAGGTAGTCATGCATTGGAGCTCAATGCAGGTTTCGCCACCGGGGGATTAACATTAAGTGCCAATTATATAGTAAATCGGGCAGGAGGGATTGCTTCTGTGGGTAATGACTTATACTTTCAAGCGGGTTATGCTTTTGAGAAATTCAGCATAGTATTGGGGGCTGGTGATGGATGGCATACTCTTGATGGTGAGTTTGATATTTGTCACATAGGCATAGGAACAACAAAAGAAATAAAGATAACGGATACCTTCACGGTTCCGGTTACCGGCCAGGTAATCGTAAATCCTGACCGGGAAGCGCTGTATGTAGTGGTAGGTTTTTCATTGTAAAAAAGAAGTATTTAAAGTGACTAAAGTATTTCAAATACTTAAAGTTTTTAGAGTAATTAAAGTATTTAAAGTGTTAGTTACACCGCAAATACTCTAAATACTCTAAATACTCTAAATACTCTAAATACTCTA
>DATAEX010000111.1:0-6904 GCA_036257765.1 Bacteroidales bacterium | reverse complement strand
AACCAGAGAGCAGCGTGAATTCATCCAACTCCAGTATTTTTGTGGGATCGGTAAGTTTTGCGCTGTTCTTACTAAAAACCAGCAGCGGATCCTGATTTATTCCAACAGGTTTACCCTCTAAAGTCTCCTGACCTCTCACCCGCCATGACTCAATACTCGTAGCGCCATCCCAATTCCCCGCATTATTATAGTTCCAGTAACAGTTGCCCTGAAATACGGCATTTGGTTCCATTCCCTCTACAAAAGAACCTGTACCTCGCAATACGAAAATATTGTTGCGGAAAAAGAATGTGCCTTTTACATCAATAGCCTTTATGCATGATCTTCCTGATGAGTTATAGAAAATGTTGTTATAAACCTGCATGTTTCTTTGTGCCATTGAATGCCAGATCCATATTCCGGCACCACTCTTCTGGGCATCATGGTCACTTATCGAATAACGCAATGTATTGTTTTCCAAAACATGAGATTCAACAGTATCCCATGCGCATAATAAATAACCAGGACCAGCATTATGGTAACTATAACAATATTGGATGAAGCAATTCTTGGTTCCGCTGTCAAAATCGAATCCACCACCGTCAGCATATAAATGGCCGTCGCTCATTCTCTGGCTTTTGTTATCGTGGCTGATGCAATACTGAATGGTCACGTCCTTGCAGTTGTATAACCAGATGCCAACCGGACCGTTTCCTCCTGTATGATAGAAATCACCGCCATTATCCGCTGATTCACAGTATTCCACCAGCCCTCCTTCAACATTTCCCAGGTTGATTCCGCTGCCACTTTGATCTTTAATATATTTTGAAGGTTCCGAGATGCCGGGATTATGTATGGTTCGGCAATAGCCAATATAAATATTTCTGTTTAACCCTTTTGCACGATAACCTACTCCTATTCCCGTATATCCGTTATCATGGGAATAAACATTAGTTACCTTTACACGCTCGCTTCCTCCGTAAATCAGGATTCCTGCCATCTGGAATCCTTCCGTTTCCACTTTATCTATGAAGATATCTTTTCCGGCATCTACAAGAATACCACTGCCCAGATAATTCGTATTTCTTCCTGAACCGGAAATCATTAGCTGACGGACAATGATACCCGAACTTCCGGCAATTTTTATTCCGTTTCCGTCACCACCATGTATTATTGCGCATCCATTTCCTCCGAGATCTGTGCCATCAAAAGAAAAATAAGTACCCAAAATCAAAGGATTGGTAGCAAGTCCTGCATCTTTTTCATCCAAATTGAGATTCCCGTGGAAAGTTTTGCCGGCCTCGAATAATATTCTGTCTCCGGGACCAAAGCTTGTCATGTTAACCCTTGAAATGGTAGCCCAAGCAGTGGCTTTTGTTTTCCCGTCGTTGTTATCATTTCCTGTTGATGACACATAGAACTCCGTTGCGAATAACTGGCCGTGAAAGACCAGGAATACAGATAGTATCGCTGAAAAATGTTGAAGTAATCCGTGTTTCATAAGCATGAATTATTTAATTATTTGTCAAGGGTTTTATCAAATATTACTCCATTTAAAGATAACAAAAAGACAATATGTAGAACCGGTTAACGGAAACCTCAAATAATTCCTTTCCATCGGCTGTAAGGTGTTTTATTTATTATATATTTATGATCATAAGAATTGATACTAATGAAAAAGACCCTTACTATTTGGCTGATACTTTTTCTGCCTTTTGGTTTTACAAACTGCCAGCAGAACAAATTAACCACAAAGGCAGCACAGGAAATTCCCACAGGTTCCATGAAGCAGGCTGGCATGGATTCAATTCTTCTCAGGATGATTGATACTGCTGTGATCAATGGAACTTATCCTAATATTCACAGTTTACTGATTGCAAGAAATAATAAGCTTATATATGAAAAATACTGGCCGGGAAAAGATGAAAAATGGGCAACTGATATAGGCATTGCAGTTCATGAAAAAGACAGCCTTCATGATATAAGGAGTATTTCCAAAAGTGTAGTCTCCGCATGCATCGGAATAGCTCTGCAGCAAGGCAAGATAAAAAACGTCAATCAGAAAGTATTCGATTTTTTCCCTGAATACAGTAAATACGACAGCGGCTTAAAATCATTGCTTACCATTCAGCACTTATTGTCCATGACTTCGGGTTTAATATGGAATGAAGAAGTTCCATACACAAACCCCCAAAACAGTGAAGTACGAATGATCTACAGCGGTAATCCCATTGAATACGTTTTAAGTCAGCCCATGGATGTCGAACCCGGAAAACGGTGGAAATACAATGGAGGCACGACGCAGCTGCTCGCGGAAATAATAGAAAAAACAACAGGAAAAAGAATTGATAAGTTTGCGGAGGAATATCTGTTCAAACCATTAGGCATAAACCGGTATGAATGGTTTTTGTATCCGGAAACCGACATTCCTGCTGCAGCCTCGGGATTACGTTTGAGATCAAGAGATCTCCTGAAATTCGGATTGTTGTATTTCAATAAAGGTTCATGGAATAACCAACAAATTGTGCCGGCAGAATGGGTTGAAATGTCATTCCGACCTCAGATAAAAATGTCCAACGTTGTATCGTACGGATATCAATTCTGGCTTTTCGATGACACCGTAATGAATAAGCCTGTTCACGTTATTGCATGTGTTGGAAATGGTGACCAGCGAATCCTTATGGATAAAGAAAATAATCTGGTTATTGTGGCAACGGCTGGCAATTACAATATCTGGAATATTGAAAATGACGTCAATGAGTTAGCAAGAAATTATATTTATCCTGCATTGTCGGATTGGTGAATTCACTCACTTTTTTTGGTAGTTTAATAGAGTTTATTAACTTGCTGCACTCTGGTACAGGCAGAGCCGAAGGTAATTTTCAGAAACGGAAAAAATGAGAAATCAATACTGGATAGTGGGGGACTGGAATAAGATCATAGAGGAAGAACAGTTAGAACAGCATGCTCTTGAGAACAGCAAAACAGGAAGTATAGAACAGTTTTCTGATACATCAGGGAAGTTCATTTATTGCCGTCGTAAGCTAGGTAAGCGCACTGTAATAATTGAGTTCAATACTTCAACGGGAGAAAAGTTGTTGTTAACACCCCTTGAGGAAGCCTTAGGCAATGATATCCTTCGTCCGGAATGGTCAGATGTATTCCTGGATTTCATTTCAAAGAAGTCAAAGGTACTGGGATATTGGCCTTTACGCCAGATCAATCTTCCCATTGAGGACCAGATACCAGGTCCGGGACTGTAATCGTTAAGCTGCATGTATTTAGGTTGACAGGTCTTTCAGACGCTGTCAGGTAGACAGCCTTTAGCACAAGTGCCGGCAGGCAGGATGTAGCCTTACTGCTGTTCTCTCCTCAACCTTTCTTTCCTGATCCGCTTTTCACTTATCCAGCTGCACCCCGGATCATTAATATTTGTTGTGCTTTCCGTGCAACCTAAATTCAGGTTTAGGCCGATTCGCAGATTAACGTTCTTAGTACTTAATGGCAAAATGAATCCTAATATATTGTCAGTTACGGCATAAATCTGTACCGGTCGCCGTCCGTAGCGGAATCCTGCGCCGAGATTTAGAAAGCTGCCATTCATATATGACCAGCTGGTAGTTGCCTGGAAAGCTTTTTCAGGATTAGTAAGCAAAGAGACTGTTATCCCTGTTTGAAGTTTACCAGGCAATAAGCGGTTATAAAGAAGAAAATTTAAATCATATCTGTTGTTCAATTTCCTGGCTGCTCCCAGGTAAAGTCTCGGATCGAGGAAATAAATATAGGGATTGGCCGTAAGCGATTCTGTCATGTTCAGGTTCCAATCATCAAATACATCCCACAAATAAGCATCAGTAACCTGTCCCTGACCGAATGGGCCCTGGTATATTTCATTGCCGTCAATTTTATAATTGCTCAGATTATTCCGGTACCATATAAGGCCTAAGTCAAGAAGACTTCCTGAAATAGTCCATCGGTCATCGTAACGGTATATAAAACCAAAATCAAAGGCAATCCCCGGGTTATTTCTGTTCAGCAACCGGTTTAACAAGGAGGCCTCATATACTGTTTCGAAACGGTAAATACCAGGGGCCTGCTCCTGTAATGCCCATGGAAGTGAACTGTTGTAACCGCCGTTGATATCGAATCGTATAGCCTGAGTTCCCTCCTCCACAAATAATCCAAAAGAGCTGTTACCGGTATTAAAATTAAATTTACCAAACAGAATTTTTGCCTTCACCCCTATAACAAGCTTCGAAGAATATTCTTTTGAAATTCCGAAGGAATATTCCCTCAGGTGGTTCATCACAGCCCTGGTGCCTTTAAGCCCAAGGAGCTGTCCCTCGAAATTCTGGCTGCCGTTATAAATAAAATCGATCAGGTCAGGTGTATATCCAACCATTGTATTATTCTTTTCTGTAATAGTAAACGAATAATAGTACTCATTCCGTTTCAATCCTGCGGCAAGCAAGACAGAATGAAATTCGCTCAGGAAATATTTTCGTGAGGGAAATGAAGAAATCTGTAAATCCGATTTTCGTCTTATCGATCCATCGGTATAGAGAGTAATGGCTTTACCTGCAATAAACCCACTGTTTGCAACATTCATATGGAATGATGAAACGAGAGGAAGGCCAACGAACACTCCGCATTCAATTTGAACCGCTGGATTCAGATAATTTGCCTCCGGCAGTGAATGCATGAAGAACAGGGCGTTGTTTTGCTGGCCATCGACCGGAAAAATTGCCGCAGCCAGTATAGCGAGAACTGCAGTTTTTTTTCCGGCACTATGGTATCCCTTCATAAAGGCAGGTACAAATCCTAAATATTCAGTTCTATATAGTAAATCAGTGCATGAATGATCTTAATATGTAATTCCTGTGTACGATCGGACCAATTTGTGGTTGGCGCCCGGAGTTCAACATCACATAAAGGACCCAGGCGGCCACCTTCTTTACCCGTCAGTCCAACGATCCTCATTCCTTTTTCTTTAGCTGCCAGAGCTGCATTTATTACGTTGATACTGTTTCCGCTTGTGCTGATCGCAAGCAATACATCTCCATCCTGCCCTACAGCTTCAATAAATCTTGAAAAAATATGCTCAAAGCCAAAATCGTTTCCCGCACAGGTCAGGTGTGATGAATCTGAAATAGAAACAGCAGCCAGGGCTTTACGCCGTTTACGGTACTGACCTGACAGCTCCTCTGCAAAATGCATGGCATCGCTCATCGAACCCCCGTTCCCGCACGAAATTAACTTGTAACCTGATTTCAAGGCATCTACCATTAATTTACCTGCCAGTTCAATCCTTTCGAAATTGGAATCGTCCGCCAGGTATGCATCTAAAACCGAACGGGCTTCAAGAAATTCCTTTTTGATGATGCTCATTTGATTAAAAACACTTGATTATTAAAGATGTTCTGATTCGTTTTCCACCTGTTCTTCTTCATCGCCCTCGGTATCGGAATCAGCAAGTGGCAGAAAAGCCGTTGTTTCGGACTGGGGAAGCGATTCAACTTCCCGGAGTTTCCGCTGGATGGCCTTTGTTCTTTTTCCGACCAGTTCATCAAGCTGATTTGAAGCAGTATGAAGGTTCTTTTGCGCTTTTTCGAGCATGCCACCGAATTTCTCAAATTCAGTTTTGATGGCACCCAGTACTTTCCATACTTCACCGCTTCGCTTCTGAATAGCAAGTGTTTTGAAACCCATTTGAAGACTATTGAGAATGGCTGCCAGAGTAGTTGGTCCGGTAACCATAATGTGATAATCGCGTTGCAACTGCTCCATCAGATTGGTTCTTCTTATCACTTCCGCATAAAGTCCTTCGAAAGGTAAAAACATGATGCCGAATTCAGTTGTGTTAGGCGGATCGATATATTTATCATGAATATCGTGAGCCATCTTCCTGATTACATTGTCCAGCTTTTTGCTTGCCGATTCTATAAGTTCAGGATCACCGAGCTCATACATATCAACCAGGTTGTGATAGGCTTCCTGGGGGAATTTAGCATCAATAGGCAGGTAAACCACACCACGATCGTCATCTTTTCCCGGAAGTTTTATCGCAAACTCCACCAGGTCGGTAGATCCAAGCTTTGTTTTAACATTTGACTCGTATTGTTCAGGGGCCAGCACCTGTTCGAGAAGCATTTCAAGCCTTACTTCGCCCAGACCTCCCCTCATCTTAACATTACTAAGTACTTTCTTAAGTCCTCCTACATCCTGTGCAAGATTCTGCATTTCTCCCAGGCCTTTCTGGACGCTCTCGAGCTGGCGGCTTACAAGTTCAAAAGATTGTCCAAGCCTTTCATTCAAGGTTTTCTGTAATTTTTCATCTACAGTTTCCCGCATCAGATCAAGCTTTTTGGCTGTATCGGCAATAAGTTCGCTTTGCTTTGTTTCGAGTGAACTGAATTTTTCTTTCTGAAGATTATTGAACGACTCCACATTGCGGTCAAAAGATGACTGGAATTCCTTCAGGCTGCGAGCAAGCTCCTCGCGGTTCGAATCGTTGATAAGCCTGAGCTGTTCGAGCTGTGCTTTTGAAATATTGTTCAGTGCATCTATGAACGAATTCTGAAATGCAGCAAAGGTGCTATTCAGTTCCTGGCGGTTTGATTTTATTTCATTCCGGACTGAATTCTCAATCCGTTCATTACTCTTCTCATTCTGATCCAGCCGGGTAATAACCCCTTTGATAAGGCTCCGGGATCCGAAAAACAGCTGCAGGATCAGGATTGCCACAACCAGTACGAGTATGGCTATGATAAAATAAAGTTCCATTTTGCAAATGCGGTTAACAACGCTGTATTATATGAAAAATAACAGCAATGAATTGGTTTGAATGACTTAAATTTATATAAGCTTTTGATAAGCTAAAGATAACAATTAAACACCACACATTTATAAAACAAATTATGAAAGT
>DATAEX010000053.1:0-4385 GCA_036257765.1 Bacteroidales bacterium | reverse complement strand
ATGTTATCATATCCATACCATTCATTGAAGGCATTTGCAAATCAGTAATGATAAGATCGGGTTTGAAGTCATCAACAACCTGCACGGCATGCAATGCTGAATTACATTTATGAACAAGCACTCCGTATTTTTCGATCAATTCACCCGTCATATCAAGAAAAATCTGGTCGTCGTCGATTACCAATGCCCTGATTAATCCAATTTTATTATTAATATACTGCCGGGTAGTTATACTGCTCTCTGTATCTCCAATATGTTTAGCCAACGGTATTTTTACAGTAAATGAACTTCCCTCACCCGGCTGGCTTTGAACAGATATTTCTCCCTTAAGCAAAGTCACAATTCTATGAGCTATGCTCAAACCCAGGCCTGCTCCGTCATACTTATCAGATACCCTTGTAAACTCATTAAAAATAATCCTGCTGTTTTCTTCAGAAATTCCAATCCCCGTATCTTTTATATTTAAAATCAGCAAATCAGAGTTTTTATCCGATACTTCTTTTTCAACAGTTACAAGTATGCTTCCCTGGTCGGTATATTTTATCGCATTCGAGATTATATTCGCCAGCACCTGTTTTATCCTTACCGGGTCACTGTAATAATTGTTTTTTTCAGGAATATTATAATTCAATTTGAAGTCAAGCTTTTTTGAAGAAGCAAGGGGGTAAAATCCTGAACATGTATCCTGAATTAGTTCATAAAGGTTAAATCCTGAATATTCGAATTTAAGCTTTCCGGTTTCAAGTCGTGTGAGGTCAACCAGGTCACTTATAAGTTTCAGAATATGATCTCCTGATTTATTGATATTTGACAGATATAATTCCCGTCGTTCCCTGCTTTCAGTTTCATGCATCAGCCGGGCATATCCCATAACCGAGGCCAATGGCGATTTGATATCGTGTGTAATACTCAGCATTATTTGTTCCTTGCTCTTTAACAGCGAATCGGAGTAAGTTTTTGCATGTTCCAGCTCGTTTCTATATCGCTGGCTGCGTGTAATATCCTTTAAAATAAGCACTATAAAAAATATAATTACCACAAGAGCAAGGCCTCCCAGGGCTACAAGATACCATGTTGTTAACCTTATCCGGCTTTGCAGGGAGTTCAATTCAAACAATGAATTAATGAATATGTCCTTCTCAAAAAGTGTCAACATCTGCCTTAGCTGAAGAGTAATTGTCCGGTCATTGGCAAGAACCTCGCGCTGTTTTCTGGCCATCTGTAGTTCACTCGTTTCGTTTTCTTTCCGGATATCCTGAAGTATCGATGTAAGAAATTGAATTACGGTGTCGGCGGGGTTAATTTCATTGACGATAGTATCCGTCTGAATTATCTGCTGTTTGTTCACCTGAACAATGGAATCTACAGGTTCCTTTGGATTAAATGCATATTTAAGTCTTTCAAAAAAGTTCCTTTTCTTCTGCTCAACATAAGTGCTTTCACTTTTGTCGGTTATGATCGTTCGTATATTTAGCAGCGCATTTATGGAATCTTTGTTGATATTGAATCTGTCCATCGCCCTTTCATACAGGTCGTCTGAAGTTGACTTTTTTAAAAGGCTTAGCTCTTTAAGATTATTTCTTTTTTTTTCAAGTAGTATGAGTATGCTGTCAGTATGCAGCTTTTCAACAGGATTATCCGAAAGCCGGGCGAGTGTATCAAACTGCATATATATTTCATCCATGAGTTTTTCATAATTATTGTAGTGCACATGAATGCCGGTCTGGGAATACGATCGCTCCAGAGCTTCAGCCTGGTAAAGGTTTGTCAGAACCGAATTAAAATACAGAATTTTATTATTTAGCCGGGTCATCCGACTTTCATTATCGGTAAAAACAAGTATCTCTGAATAGATAAGCCATACTGTAAATGCAGCAATTCCAGCCAGGAAGAAATAACCCAGAAGAATTTTTATTTTAACTGTATCCCATGGTTTACGCATGAACTCTCTTTTTTCGCCTTCAGTACTCCAGTAAATAACGATTGTGCAGGATGAAAGTTCGCTCATACAAATAGCATACCATAAAACGGGAACGTTCGCGAATAATTGCCGTATAAAATGAAGACTAAAGATTTAAACCATTATGAAAAAAATAGTAAAGATCAAATTCTGCATCTTATTATGCTGCGTACTGTCCTTTGTATTCATTTCGTGTGATAAGAGAGGTAAAGACAAAGATGATGATAACAACACAACAGGAATTATCTTTAATGCTGATAAAACCTATGGAACCGTTACAGATGTCGATGGTAATACTTATAAGACAATTCAAATAGGGACTCAAATCTGGATGGCCGAAAACCTGAAAACTGAACATTATGCCAATGGTGATGCCATTACTTACATTACGGATTTTGATATGTGGGAGAATATACTTGAAGGCGCGTGGACATATTATAACGATAATGAGAATATGAATAAGGACTATGGGAAGCTGTATAACTGGTATTCCGTGGAAGATTCCCGAAATATCTGTCCTTCGGGATGGCATATACCCGATGATCCGGAATGGGAAGCTTTATTATCAAATCTTGGAGGTTATCTGGTAGCAGGCGCAAAAATCAAAGAAACCGGCTTGAATCATTTTGCATATACCAACGAAGGATCAACGAATGAAAGCGGGTTCACCGCCTTACCCGGAGGAATGAAAGATTTCGGATCGATATCTTTTGATCTCGGACTCTCGGGATACTGGTGGAGTTCAACTAATGCCAATGATTATTACGACCTGGATGCATATTATTATTATATAGGACGCGATGTGGACCCCGTCCTCAATGGTACAGGTGACAAAAACAACGGAATCTCATGCCGTTGTGTTAAGGATTAGGCTGTAGGGCTGGCAGGCTGCAGGTATTCCGTGTGAGGCATGTTTGAAGAGTAGAGTTGTAAGAGTAGAGACAAGGCATGCCTTGTCTCTACAAAATACAGCTTTGTCGATGCAAAAACTGCAAAAAATCTTTTGGGCAAATAAGGTACAAAATCACCATATTTGCTTAAATGTTTGACTATGAAAAGATCAGCTGTAGTATTCGGAGCTTCCGGACTGGTTGGTACAGAACTGATAAAGGAACTTAAATCGAATGATTCATTTGAAAAGATTACAGCCGTCGTAAGGTCCGAACTTGACCTACACTATCCGAAAATCAACCAGGTAATCTTAACCGACTATGATAATCTTTCTGATCACGTCAGAAAGCTTACTGCGACTGATTATTTTTGCTGTATTGGCACTACCATAAAAACCGCAAAATCTAAAGAAGCATTCCAAAAAGTTGATTACGGTATACCTGTGCAAATAGCAACATTAGCAAGCCAACTAAACATACCTAATCTTGTGGTTGTTTCGTCGATAGGAGCTAATGCCAACTCGCGCAATTTTTATTTGCGGACAAAAGGCGAAATGGAGAATGCAGTTAGAAAAGTATTCAAGGGCAACCTGAAATTTTTGCGGCCTTCATTACTTATAGGCAAAAGAAATGAACACAGAGCAGGCGAAAAAGCAGCTGTTATTTTTATGAAAACTCTTGGCTGGATATTCTCCGGTCCTATAAAGAAATATAAAGGTATCTCTGCACGCACTGTTGCCAAAGCTATGATATTAGCAACTACTCTTCCTCCGGACAAAATATATCTTGAAGGTGACGACCTGTTTAATGCCTCATCCGACCGGGCATAATGTTAATTCTCATTTGCTGAAAGAAATTAGCCTGTTTGTTTGTTAATTATTCTGATTACCCGCAAAGTATTGCGGTAAATAGCTTATTATTCAAACATATAGGGGATGAATAATCTTAATTACGGGGTAATTGGTAATTGCAGAAGCTCTGCCTTAATCTCGAATAAAGGAAGTATTGATTGGTGCTGTATGCCAGATTTTGACTCGCCTTCAGTATTTGCTAAATTACTTGATAAAGAAAAAGGGGGATCCTTCAGTTTTGAAGTTGAAAGCAATTATTTTATTACACAGGAATATATCAGAAATACAAATATTCTTAAAACAGTATATAAATCTGAAGATGGGATATTTGAGGTCATAGACTTTATGCCCCGATACCAGATTAGCGAAAGAGCTCATTTTATGCCTTCGGAAATCCACAGGTATGTCCGTTATCTGTCGGGTAATCCTATATTCAGAGTAGATTATAATCCTTTACTTAATTATGCACGCGATGAGGTATCACATGTGATTCAGGATAACCATATAAGGACTTATTCGATGCAATGGCCGACCGATTGCATTTACCTGTACTCTAGTCTCGATCCGAAAGATATTCTTGAAAAAAATGAGATCAGTCTCTGCCGCAATGAATTCCTTCTGTTATCCTATAACCAGAAATTAATTGAGCTCGACATCAACAGGGTTAATCTTGAGTACCAGCGC
>DATAEX010000046.1:0-2604 GCA_036257765.1 Bacteroidales bacterium | reverse complement strand
CAGAGTTTTAAAACCCTCGGCATCTATAAAGAATATTTCGGTTGAATATTCTGTATCCGGCGATCCTGTTGGGTACGCTGATGCCAATATGCTCAACGTAATTTTGCAGAATCTAATTTCAAACTCCATAAAATTCACCCATTCGGGAGGGAAAATCTATGTTTGTGCAAAATCAAATAATCAAAATGCGGAAATAACAGTTTCTGATAACGGTGTTGGCATGAGCAAGGAAAAGATCAAAAGCCTGCTGGCAATCGAGAGACTAAATACTACGCGCGGCACAGATGATGAGAAAGGAACCGGTCTAGGCTTATTGATTTGTAAGGAGTTCATCCATAAGCATGGCGGACATCTTGTAATTCAAAGTGAGCCTGGCCAGGGGTCATCGTTCACTTTTATATTGCCACAAAAAGTATCTTCAGCCATCAGCGAAGAGAAACTGGCAGATAAGCCGGGTAAAACTGATTGATTTTTGGCTGATCTCCCCACCCCAATATTAAATTTTTGTAACCGTTTTAATTTTCACATGTCAAATAGATAGCTCTCCATCTAAATCTATATCTATTTGCCATGTTAATCAATCACATCAGAACTGGCTTTCGCATGGTTGCGAAACAGAAAATCTACACGTTTATCAATTTAACCGGTCTTGCTGTAGGCTTAGCCACCTGTTTATTTATAATGCTGTATATCATCGATGAGTACAGGTATGATACTTTTCACAGAGATGCAGACAGAATCTACAGGGTAAATCTATTCGGCAAGCTTTCAAGCCAGGAATTTAATACCTGTTATACCGCTGCGCCGGTAGCCACAGGTATGAAAGCGGAATTTCCGGAGATTGAGTCAACCTGCCGGATTACATTATGGAATGATGTATCGGTCCGTTATGATGAAGTCGTTTTTACGGAAGACAAAATTCTGGTGGCTGATTCTAACTTTTTCAGTTTCTTCAGTTTTGCCTTATTGCAGGGAGACATCAAATCCGTCTTAAAAGGATCGAACGGAATAGTCCTTACCGAATCGTTGGCAAGTCGTTTACTAGGATACAAGGGTAAAGGTGATAACAGCCCGATAGGAAAAGCCGTGGTAATCGGATCCGATAAGCGTGTGTTCAAAGTAACCGGTATTACTGAAGATCCGCCCCATTATTCACATTTTCATTACAGCCTTATCCTTCCGATGGAATCATGGGAATCAAGTCATAGTCAGGTTTGGCTCAGCAGTAATCTGAATACTTATGTAAAATTGATTGAAAATTCTTCCTGGCAAAATGTGCAATCAAAATTTCCAGGTCTGGTAAAAAAATATGTAGGTCCCCAGGTTCAGGCTGCCATGGGAATCAGCATGGAAGATTTTTATAACCAGGGCGGTGCATATGGCTATACGCTTCAACCAGTTCTGAAAATACATTTATTCTCAAATCTTGATAAGGAAATTGAAACCGGAGGCAATGTCACTACCATTTATATACTGATTACCATAGTGATTTTTGTCCTGATCATTGCCTGCATCAATTTTATGAACCTGTCAACTGCGCGATTTTCTGTTCGTGCAAGAGAAGTAGGCGTGAGGAAAACAATGGGCGCGTCAAAAAGCCGGTTGATAATGCAATTCTTAAGTGAATCGTTCTTACTTACCTTTTTTTCCTTTTTCCTGGCTCTCATTATTATAGCCCTGCTGATGTCAAGGTTTAATATGCTGGCAGGAAAAGAGCTAGTTTTCAACATGATGCTCAGATATGATATTATTCTGGCAATAGTTTTGTTTCTCATCGTTGTGGGGTTACTATCAGGAAGTTATCCTGCATTTTATCTTTCATCTTTTAAACCGGTGGAAGTACTTAAAGGAAAAATCAGGGCAGGTAAAGGGAGTGGCTGGATAAGGCGAGGTCTGGTGATATTTCAGTTTTTTATTTCTATTGTGCTGATAATTTCAACGCTGATAATTTTTAAGCAGCTCAAACATCTTGAAAAAAAGGACCTGGGATTTAATAAGGAAAACATCCTTGTGATAAAAAATGCAGACGCTCTTGGTTCAAATAAAATATCCTTTAAGGAAGAATTGAAATCCATTGCAGACGTTTCAAGCGCCAGTATAGTAAACCTTACACCTCCCGATGTGGATAAGTCAGATGTTTTCATGCCTGTTAAGGAAGACGCGAAGGACATTGGGTTCAACTATTGTTTTGCCGACGAAGATCTTCAGAATACTCTGGAATTGAGTATGGCATCCGGAAGATATTTTTCCCCGGATTTTCCGTCTGATTCAGGTGCTGTAATTATCAATGAAGCAGCAGCCAGACTTATAGGGTGGAATGATGCAACAGGAGAAAAGATCATGACCCACTGGAATTATATGAATGAACCCCGGACGATCATTGGCATAGTAAAGGATTTTAATTTTCAGACCCTGAAAAAGAAGGTTACTCCGTTGGCCATTTTTCCGGGCAATGAAGGGAATTTGCTTTTGGTCAGAATTGCCTCAACTGACATGAATAAAAGTATTAAGCAAATAGAATCAAAGTGGAAAGCATTTACGGATGATGTTCCCTTCGATTACTCTTTTATTGACGAGGATTTCAATGCAAAATTCATGAAGGAC
>DATAEX010000109.1:0-3664 GCA_036257765.1 Bacteroidales bacterium | reverse complement strand
GTCGGGCCTTACCGCGAACTGAAAAGCCTTACTCCGGTGAATGAAGAAACAGGAAATACTATGACCGCTATGCCCGGAATGATCGATGTGCATACTCACATATGCTGGGCAGGCTCAAGGTCCGGTGATTATGCCAAACGGTTGTCAGGTAAAAATTATATCCGCATTGCCGAAGAAGGAGGAGGGATCTGGAGTACGGTAACCAAAACCCGTCAGGCTCCGGAAGAAATGCTGGCCCAGATTACAGCTGCACATGCCGAAATGATGATGACGGAAGGAGTAACTTCAATTGAAGTGAAGAGCGGTTATGGCCTGAACAAGGATTCAGAACTTAAAATGTTGCGGGCAATACATGCGGCCGGCAAAATGACCCATGCCGATCTTATACCCACATGCCTGGCCGCACATATCAAACCAAGGGATTTTGAAGGAACTGCAGCATTGTACCTCGAATATATAGTAAATGAAATATTGCCTGTTGTCAGATCTGAAGAGCTAGCGCGGCGCGCCGATATTTATATCGACAAAGGAGCCTTTGATGAAGAAGAGGGGCGGTTTTTCATAAAAGCGGCCAAAGATCTGGGTTTTGATTTTTCGGTACATGCTGATCAGTTTTTCAGGGGAGGATTAAGACTGGCAGTTGAATTTGAGGCTGTCAGTGCCGACCATCTCGAAGCAACGAGCGATGAAGATATCAGACTCATTTCAGAAAGCAATGTTATCCCTGTTGCATTGCCGGGAGCTTCTCTGGGCCTGGGAGCGGGATTTGCGCCTGCCCGAAAACTATTAAACAATGGAGCAAGCCTTGCAATAGCATCGGATTGGAACCCGGGCTCAGCGCCTATGGGGAAGCTGCTTTTACAGGCAGCATTACTTGGTGTTTATGAAAAGCTGACTATGGCTGAAACTCTTGCGGCAGTAACTTCCAGGGCTGCACCGGTTCTGAGGCTTATGGACAGGGGAATTATCAGGCCGGGTATGCTGGCAGATATTATAGCTTTTCCCTGCCTGGATTATCGTGAGATCATTTACAGTCAGGGAGCCATGCCTGTGGCCGCGGTGTGGAAGAGAGGGAGAAAAATCCAGTGAATTTGAATCTATCAGGCGGACATTACGTGGTTAACAATATCCAGTATCTCCTTTTCGGCTTTTATTGCTTTTTCCTGTATTTCATTTGCTTCTCTCAGGAGTCGGGACGCGTATTCTTTATCCTCCAGTCCGGCTGCATTTATCTTCACATTAAGGCAGGCTCCCAAAACGGCGCTTCGCAGACAAAGCGCGCCAACACCCGCGTCGGAGACTGAATTCGGATTGCCTTTTTCTGCCATTGCCTTTACAACACCAAAACCTTCAAATGATCGTTTCATAACCTTTAAAGGAACCTCGGCTGCATATTTAGTTGCATCCTGTATGGCACTATGCCGTAATGCTTTATCCTGTGGTGTTTCCTTTGGCATTCCCATGGCAGCCATTACACGGGTGAATGCACGGGTATCTTCTTCCACAAGATTCAACAGATCGTTCTGTATGGCTATGCCCCTTTCCGCATTATATGAAAATTCCTCCCAACGGTCATCCCATCCTGCTTTGTGCGACGACAGATTAGCGACCATGGTTGCCAGGGATGCACCAAAAGCTCCGATACAGGCTGCGATTGAACCACCGCCGGGAGCAGGGGATTCGGAAGCTGTTTCGTTAACAAAGTCGGTTACACTCAAATCGGTCAGCTTTTTTTCCGTATCATCATCCAACATATATTCTATAATCTTTTTCTTTGGATCAAAAGGGGCAAGATCATCCAATCCAAGCGACCGCACTGCAATTTTGATAATTTCTTTTTCAGGAATACCGGACGATCTTTTTTGTTTTCGCAAAAAATATTTTCCTGCATCGATCATAGCTTTTAAGGGGATCAGTCCCACCAGTTCGGAACCCGTGACTCGTAATCCCCTTGCTGTAGCCCGTTCGCAGGCGGTATCAAATACCGTATGCAAAGGCGATACTGAAAGATCTGTAAGGTTTATGGATATCTGCGCAATGCCATATTCATCAATAAACCATCCTATGGCCTTCACAGCCTTAAGAAGTCCGGGTTCGAAAACGGGTTCTCCGTTTGCATCGCGAATGATTTTTCCGTTAACCGGATCCCCTTCCCTTTTAATTCGCCCTTTTTCCCTTATGTCATAGGCAACGGCATTCGCACGCCGGGTAGATGTGGTATTCAGATTAATATTATAGGCTACAAGGAAATTCCTTGCACCTACAGCAATGGCGCCCGAGCGTGATATTCTTTCATTCCATTCCGATGGTCCGAAATCGGGCTTCCAATCGGTGCTGCTGATCTTTTTTGGCAATCCTTCATATTCGCCCTGCCTGCAATCGGCCAGGTTGCGTCTTTTTTCTTCAAAGGCGGCAAATTCATAGAAATATACCGGAATTCCCAACTCCTTTCCAATTCTTTCCCCCAATTCACGGGCATACTGAATTACTTCATCCATTGAAATCCCGGCAACCGGGATCAGAGGACATACATCGGTAGCACCGAAACGGGGATGTGCACCATGATGTTTACTCATATCAATAACTTCAGCAGCTTTCTTAACCGCCAGGAAAGCAGCCTCACATACTGAAGCCGGATCACCGACAAATGTAACTACGGTGCGGTTCGTAGCTTTGCCGGGATCAACATTGAGCAATTTCACGCCTTTTACTTTCCGGATTTCGGCAGTGATCAGACCGATCACCTCCATGTCGCGACCTTCGCTGAAATTAGGCACACACTCTAAAATCTGATTCATTGCTAGCTCTTTGAATACAATAAAGTTAGCGCTTTATTTTAAATTTGAACCATAACTAATATCACCCAAAGCTATGTTTTTACTTGATATAAATCTGTATCACAAGGCATTGTCTCCTCTTTTAACAGTTGCAGCCAACCACCTTTTCGCTCGTTCGGTCGTTGAAAAACATGTTACGGGCATTATTTATACCGATGATACAATCCATCCGTCTGCCTTTCATGTTGTGCATCCTTACGGAATGTCACTTTTATTCGGAATCACTGATAATCATGAATTCTATGGGGCAATTGCTGATTACATGCTCAACAAGAAAGGAAATCGGCAAAGTATTGAGTGGATGCAGGCATATCCACAAACATGGAATGAAATAATCAGAAAAACATCAGGTGATGTTTTTGTAAAGCCTGATGAAAGTAACAATCAGAGGGTAATTGAAGTACATACCCGCGCCAATTTCCGTTTTAATGTTGAAAAATACCTGTCAATAAAAAAAAATCTGAAGCTCACTGACAACAAGGTTGTCCGCACCGATAAAGATCTTTACCAAAAAATGAACGGGACGGTGGTGCCGAAATATTTCTGGAACAACGCGGATGACTTTAACAAAAATGGTGTCGGGTTCACACTGCTTGTAAATAATGAACCTGCCTGCACAGCTTATTCTGCTTATATTTTTGACAGGCGGCTCGAATTGGGAATAGAGACCAGACCCGAACACAGAGGAAAAGGTTTTGCAGTTTCCACTTGTTGCGTACTGATCGATTATTGTATTAAGAACAATTTTGAGCCGGTATGGTCATGCAGATTGCAAAATACTGCATCCTATCAGCTTGCGCAAAAACTTGGCTTCGAACCAACCATCA
>DATAEX010000108.1:0-5443 GCA_036257765.1 Bacteroidales bacterium | reverse complement strand
TGATAGATTTTTTTATTTGCCTTATTAAATAATACCATTCAGACACATACCTTATTTATTTCGCAGTTACGCTGCTGGATATAAAATAAATATAAACGTTTCCTACAAAGATTTTGCCCCTAAAGGGGCATTAGCGTTCCTGATTTAAATTTATCCCGTGCTAAAAAGAAGTTAACTTGACGGCTATGGTTACAAACTACGCTTAGCAAGTATTCGATCTTCCATTGACAAATCTCACGAATGGCATGAATGTCATTCATGCTACAAAAACCTGATGGATCCTCGTAGTGTAAGGTAGTCGGTGATGTAATGAGAACTGTCTTTTTGTACCCGGAGCCGGAATCGAACCGGCAAGGGAAAACTCCCACTGGTTTTTGAGACCAGCGCGTCTACCTATTCCGCCATCCGGGCATGAATTCAAAAAACTTAAAGAGTTTGCGAAGATATTGAATGTTTTCGTATTGGCAAAAAATTATCCGGGTCGGGAACGGGCAACCTTAAATTATTGAATTTGTTATTTGAGAAGTGACGGTAGTTTTTGAAAAGGGATACATTCCTGGCCCGTTCTCTGTATATTTGCAAAAACAATTCAATTGGAAAACAATCTTACGGTTCGTCCCCGCCTGCCACACTGGATGAAGATGAAACGTGCGAACGGTGAGACTTATTCCCGGGTCAAAAACCTGGTTATGAGGCAGAATCTTCATACCATCTGCACCAGCGGGAATTGTCCCAATATAGGCGAATGCTGGAATCATGGTACGGCAACTTTCATGATACTGGGAAATATATGCACACGACGGTGTAAATTTTGTTCTGTGCCGACAGGAAAACCTTTGCCGGTTGATTGGCTCGAGCCAGACAGGCTTGCGGAATCAGTTCGTGCCATGGGTGTAAAACATTGCGTGATAACTTCAGTCGACCGTGATGATCTTGAAGATCTCGGAACCGGTTTATGGGTAGCCGCCATCAGGCGTGTTAAGGAAGTTAATCCTTCAACTACCATGGAGGTGCTGATTCCTGATTTCCAGGGACGGCGTGAATTAATCCAGCGAATTATAGATGTAAGACCGGAAGTCATTTCTCACAATCTTGAAACGGTTGAAAGGTTAACACGGCAGATTCGAAGCAAAGCGAGGTACAATATCAGTCTGGATGTACTCCGATACATTGCAGCATCAGGTATTACAGCTAAATCAGGAATAATGCTGGGGCTTGGTGAAACCGAAGCCGAAGTGCTCAAAACAATGGACGATCTGTTGAATGCCGGAGTTAAAGTGATGACCATCGGTCAGTATCTGCAGCCTACATTGTCACATATGCCTGTTTCGGAATACATACAGCCGGCGTTATTCGAAAAATATCACCGGATCGGAATCGAAAAAGGATTCCCCGTTGTTGAAAGCAGTCCGCTGGTTCGATCATCCTATCACGCTGAAAGGCACATACTATGAAGAAAACAATACTTGTCATTTTTACAGGAATCCTCTCATTTCATTTACTTCTCTCGCAGACAGAAAACGATTCATCGGTTTATCATCAAGGTCTCTCCTTACTTGATAAAGCAAAAAACCCAGAACAATTTCTTGAATCAGCGACCTATTTTGAAAAAATTTCGGCAGAAAATCCCGAACATTGGCTGGCAACATATTATGCCGGTCTATCATACATACTGGCCGCCAAGGATGCCGGCAAAAATGCAGATCGGTTGCTTGACAAAGCACAGCAGTTTGTCGATAAATCGATTGTCCTCAAACCTGATGAACCCGAAAATCACGTGTTGCAGGCTTTTCTTTATCAGGTCAGGCTATCCGTTGATCCTCAGGGACGGGCATTGAATTTTTACCAAAAGGCAGAAGCTTGTCTGAAAAAAGCTATGGCAGGAGATTCCAGTAATCCAAGGGCATATTTCCTGATGGCCAATAATGTGTACAATACCCCTCCGGTTTTTAAAGGCGGTCCCAGGAACGCACTGCCGGTTTTTATTAAAGCCAGGGAGAAGTTCAGATCGTATAAACCTCCGTTTTCTTTTGCACCTTATTGGGGCGAAGAACAAAATGAAGAGATGATCCGCCTGTGCAGCAATCCTAAAAGTTAAGATGATTGTAACAATTTTGAATAGGTAAAGTATACTATTCAGTTAATTCACTTTACAAAATTCAACCAAAATGGAAGCTGCATTATGCCCCAAAACTCCGGCATGCCCTATTTTCAATGGTATCCTGAAAGGTACCGAATATACCGAGGTTTATAAAAAGCAATATTGCGAGGCGGGAGAAGAAGGAAGAAGACGGTGCAGGCGTTTTCAGGTCGCCTCGATAACCGGTAAATGTCCGGCTAACGTCCTTCCTAATTCTACCAAAAACGTTGATCAGATTGTCGAAGAAATGAAGAAAAGCGGGACTATCTGAAAAGTTCCTTATGCCTGTAACATGTTATCACATGGTCATTCACCATGCCGATCGACTGCATAAATGCATAACAAATTGTTGAACCGGCAAATTTGAATCCACGTATAATCATATCCTTGCTCATGGCATCCGATACAGGTGATGTTGCGGGGATATCAGCAAGACTTTTCCAACGATTCTGGATTGTTTTTCCTTTGCTGAAACTCCAGATGTAATCACCGAAACTATTAAACTCATTACGCATTTGTAAAATAATGCGTGCATTATTTATAACCGCGGGAATCTTCAGTTTGTTGCGGATGATACCCGGATCGAGCAGAAGTTTATCAATCTTTTTCTGGTCAAAAGCAGCAACTTTCGCTACGTTAAAATTATCAAAAGCCTTTCTGAAAGCTTCCCTTTTGTTCAGAATAGTTATCCAGCTAAGACCTGCCTGAAAACAGTCCAGGGCAAACATCTCGAAAACGTGGTTCTCCTCAAAAATCGGAACGCCCCATTCGTTATCATGATATTCATTCATTATCGGATACTTTTCCGACCATCCGCATCTTGTCATGTTTGTTTTATTTAGTCGTGGAGTTATCTAGTCGTGCAGTCTTGCAGTCGTGCAGTCATGCAGTTGTGCAGTCTTGCAGTCTGGCAGTCTGGCAGTCGTGCAGTCGTGCAGTCTACTCTATAAACACTGCAGTTCCGCTGGCAGTTACCATAAGCATACTTCCGTTCGATCCGATCGTTTCATAATCGAGATCAACACCAACTACTGCATTGGCGCCCATTTTGCGAGCATTTTCTTCCATTTCAAACATGGCGTTCTGTTTAGCCTCACGCAAAACTTCCTCGTATGAGCCGGACCGGCCGCCCACAATATCCCTTATGCCGGCGAAAATATCGCGGAATATATTGGCACCTATTATTGCTTCACCGCTGACAATGCCGTAATAGCGGGTGATCTTTTTTCCTTCGAGCGAAGGGGTGGTTGTAAGAATGATGTTCTGCATTTTTTTAATTGTTTGAGGTTTGAAGTTTGAAGTTTGAGGTTTAAGGTTTAAGGTTTAAGGTTTGAGGTTTGAGGTTTTGGTCAACTGTTCAGCAATTTATTTAATTTTTCCTTATTCATTATGGTAATCTCTTTTCTTTCGACCCGGATAATTCCTTCGTTTTCCATCTCTGCAAGTGTCCTGGCCAGTGAAGGCCTGGTAACACCAAAAAAATCGGCCAGCTCGGTTTGAGTCTGGTTTAAAACAATATGGTTGCTATCGGCTCTGCTATTATTCAGGATAAAGTTCGCCATTTTTTCCCTGATGGTTTTGAATGAAAGGAATCTGATCTTTCCGGAAAGAAACTGTGTTCGGCTTGAAATTGCATTCAGGTAGTTTTTAAGTACAACCTGGCTGTGCTGCAAAAGATAAATCAGAACGTCCCGGGGAATGACCATGATTTTAGAAGGTTCATTGGCTATAATGTCCACAGGAAACCGGTTTTCCCTTCCAAAAATAAACGCCACCGCAAGCGGCCGGGGCGCAGGAATATCTTCGATTTTAAGCTTTTTACCCGAGAAATCCGACATTTCTCCGCGTACTGTTCCTTTAACTACAATCAGCATATCATTACATGGATCGTGACTGTATGCCACATATTCATCTTTTTCAAAGCTGCGGATACGGAATGGTTTGTCCTGTAGAAGAGCAGAAATATTTTCACCGGTCAAACCTCTGAAAATATTGGTTTCTGAGAGTACCGAAAAAAAATCTTCCATAAAAATGACTGATTGTAACAAATGTTACAAAATTAAGGAGATGTACCTCCTAAATTTGAATCAAAATTACAAAGCAAAATTTTAAATCTCTTGAATATGGTCCGGGAAGTTGTGAAAATAGATGAAGAAATATGCAATGGATGTGGCATTTGTGTCCCCGGTTGTCATGAAGGCGCCCTTCAGATAATCGATGGGAAGGCCAGGTTAATAAGCGATCTGATGTGTGATGGACTTGGAGCATGCCTGGGACATTGTCCACAGGGTGCTATATCCATCGAAAAGAGAGAAGCCGAAGAATATAATGAAACAAAAGTTATGGAAATAATGGTCTCTAAAGGAAAGAACACGGTGATCGCACATCTGAAGCATCTTAAAGACCACAATGAAACCGGTTATCTGCGCGAAGCTGTTTCTTATATGAAATCGAATGAAACTGCATTACCCTTTAACCTGCAGGAAGTAGTCATGGAAGTGCATAATTATAATACCGGCTGTAATGGCGGCGGATGTCCGGGCAGCAGTGAACGCGAAATTGTAAGGAATCAGAATACGGTAAATGAAAATCTGAATGTTACAGCTCCGTTAATTGCTGAGGTTTCGCAGGACGTTAGCGAACTGAGGCAATGGCCGGTGCAGTTGCACCTCATAAACCCGCAATCGCCAAATTACCGGAATGCCGATGTTTTGATAGCGGCTGATTGCACAGCTTATGCAGTTGGAAACTTTCACAAGAAATTTTTAGCAGGCAAAAGTCTTGCAATCGCTTGTCCTAAGCTCGATTCAAATCTCGAATCATATCTTAACAAAATCACAGCCATGATCGATCATGCAAACATCAATACCATCACTGTAATGATCATGCAGGTACCATGTTGCAGCGGATTACTCAGGATTGTGCAGCAAGCCGCATCAGCTGCACAGAGAAAAGTTCCCATTAAAGCCATTGTGGTTTCCATTGAAGGCAGCGTGCTGCAGGAGCAATGGATGTAAATAATTATGAATTATGAATTATGAAAGAAATAAATAAAGTCAACAAATCTCCAAATCAATAAATCAACAAAATCAATAAATACACTATGGGTATGTTCTGTTTTCAATGTCAGGAAGCGGCCAAAGGAACCGGCTGCCAGGTAAAGGGAGTTTGCGGTAAGCCGGATGATGTCGCCAATCTGCAGGATCTCCTGCTGTTTGTAATGAAGGGTATATCGTATTATGCTCTTGAGTTGAGAAAGAAAGGTTACACTGACATGGAGCCCGATGTTTTTGTAATGAAAGG
>DATAEX010000035.1:0-5736 GCA_036257765.1 Bacteroidales bacterium | reverse complement strand
GAGATAGGGATTCTCAAATAATCCTGTTCTGAAGATATTCCTCAGAAGTCTGACAGCTGATTCTTCAAATCTTTTCCTCATGAACTCCTCACCATGCTCTTTAACGCCCATATTGTATGCTTCCACTACCGGACCTTTATCGTTGTTTCCGCCAAACTGATCTATTCCCGCCATTATTGCCTTATAATGCCTTTCTTCAACGGTAAGCGACTCAACGCCCCATGAAGTGGTGCCGAAACTGTTAACAGCAGGGTTGTCATTGGTAACTCCCCAGTCGGTGCAGGCGACCCCATCGAATCCATAGGTTCCGCGAAGCAAATCCTTTACAAGATAGCTGCTGTAAGCATTTCCTACATTTTCATCGTTAACTGTATCAATTCCGTAAGAAATAGTATAATACGGCATAACCGCCGAAGCCATTTTTGTGGGTCCATCGAGCTTCAATCCACCATTTATAAATGGCATCAGATGATCTTCAAGGTTATTTCCCGGATAAACAGCGAATTTTCCGAAGGAAAAATGTGCATCACGGCCTCCTTCTTCAGGTCCCCCTCCCGGCCAATGTTTGATCATTGCATTAACGCTTTTGTAACCCCATCCGTCTGCAATTTCATCATTTCCTGTTGATGTCTGAAAACCGTCAACATATGCCTTTGCCATATCGGCGCTTAATTGGGGGCTTTCGCCAAATGTGCCGTCAAAGCGGCTCCAGCGTGGTTCTGTAGCCAGATCAATTTGCGGTGATAAGGCAGTAGTAATTCCCAAAGCCCGGTATTCCGCAGAGGCTGTTTCCCCAAACTGATTTACGAGCGCAGGATCAAAGGTGGCGGCCATACCCAGAGACGAAGGCCATAGTGAGATCTGTCCCTGCGAACCGACGTTAAATTCCGCCGTCGACGTAGCCTGGTTCCTTGGATCGGAACTGTTATTTGCAGGAATTCCGAATCCAATACTTTCGCATAATGCCTGAACTTTATTATTCCATATTGCAGCAATTTCAGGACTTTGAACTCTGGTAACGAGAACATGTCTTACATTATCTTCGGTCAGGAATTTCTTCTGCTGATCACTAAGATCAAAGGGTTGTGCACCGCTTTCATCAAAAGGTTTGCCATTATATGTTCCACCCATGAATCTTGTACGCCCTGCTGGAATCGATTGATGAGCGCTATAAAGCATTAAACCTGCTATTTCGTCAACGCTTAATTTCGATGCCAGATCCCTGGCCCTTTCATCGGCACTTAGACGCCAATCTTCATAGCGGTCAAGAGAACCGTTCTTATTCATATCCTTAAATGCAAAACCTTTGTTGAAAACTAGTTTTACACCAGAGGTAGTGTCGTAAACAAGTGCACTCCCTCCTTTATTTGTAACCTGAATTTGGCTACCGACGGGCTCTTCACTCCATTTTTTGCAACCCTGCAATATCATCAGCGAAAGTGCCGGGAACAAAACAAAATATACTGATCTTTTCATGGCAGATTTTTTTAGGCTTTATCAAATGTATGATCTTTTGTCAATAAAATTAGACAGAAATTCAAGTTTAGCATCAACTTTGCATACAACGTTGATGTTTGGTTTTATAGATTCAGAGCTGATTTTTATTGTTTCCTGAATCAAAAATTTGGAGTAAATTTAAATAAAATAGAATCATGCGACCAACCATTACCATGTGTTTACTGGCTTTGGCGACTTTGCAGTTATCTGTATCGGCACAAAAACCCATCCGGATTTCAGAAGACAGTATAGTGTACGGAGCAGCTAAATATCCCTGTATAACTGTGACTATACCTGAAGTTGGTTATGAACGGACCGAAAAAAACTGGATAAAGGAATTGCAGATCGGAACAAAATCAAGAGTAATTGACGAAAATGGCGAAATGTCAATATTTGGTGCAATCATAAAGGATATATCGTTAAATCCAATGAACATTTACAGCAAGCTGACAAGCCAGGATTCTGTACTTCAACTTCTTGTAAGTTTTGAACTGAAAAAAGATATATATATCAGTAAATCGACCGGTGACGCTGAACTTATTGCAGCAAAGGAGTATTTAAAAGAATTTGCCAGGAACCAATACATCGGTCTGATCAGAGAAGAAGTAATGGCTGAAGAAAAAGAGCTCAGAGATCTTAATACCGAACTCAATTCACTTCAAAATGCCAAATCACGCATGCAGAGGTCAATCCAGTCGAACCAGACACTTATAAAAGAAATGAAGGATAATATTATATTTCAGAATAGCGAGCTCACCAAGGTAAGTGCAGACCTGGTTTCACAAAATGATCTGCTGAGTTCAATGGAGGAAGGTTCTGCAAAAGAAGAGAAGGCTTCTTTTGTAAAAGAACTCGAAAAACGTAAAAAGAAAATTCTGAATGAGATTGAATCGTCTGAAAATAAGATTACCAGGGCAAATTCAGAAATAAATGAGGCCGAAAGGGAAATCCCACGGAATGAGTCGCAACAGGAAACCATGCGAGCTAAAATAAATCAGCAGGAAGCAATTGTCAATAAGTTTAATGATAAGCTAAACACTGTAAAAGCCTGGTGAACCGGAATGAATTATTAAGTCGGGTATTTCAGCATTCCAGCAAAGACTGGGATATTATAATAATCGGAGGCGGTGCTACAGGTGCAGGAATAGCGCTTGATGCTGCCTCCCGTGGTTATGATACGCTGCTTCTCGAACAGGAGGATTTTGGCAAAGGCACATCCAGCAGAAGCACCAAACTTATTCACGGCGGTGTACGTTATCTTGCCCAGGGTAATATTTCACTCGTTCTTGAGGCTCTCATGGAAAGAGGTCTAATTCTTAAAAACGCACCCCATCTGACATTTAATCAACAGTTTCTGGTTCCCGTTTATTCTGCCTGGGAGGTACTAAAATATACTGCAGGTTTGAAATTTTATGACTTACTGGCCGGAAAGCTCTCTCTTGGAAAATCCAGCTTTATCGGCCGTGATGAAGTATTACACCGAATGCCAAATCTAAAGCCCGAAGGTCTTAAGGGAGGAGTAATTTATCATGATGGTCAGTTTGACGATTCAAGGCTTTTAATATCCATTATAAGGCTGGCTATTGAAAAAGGCTGCATTGCTCTGAATTATTGTAAGGTTACTCATCTGCTAAAAGACAACAATGGAATATTAAACGGTGTTGTTTCAATTGAAGGGAAGACTGGTAAAGAATTGAGACTTGGCGCAAAGGTTGTGATCAATGCAACAGGGGTATTTTCTGATGAGGTATTAAGAATGGACATGCCGGTAATAAATCGTACGATACGGCCAAGCCAGGGCATTCATATTGTGCTGAAGCGGGAATTTCTTGATGGGGATACCGCTATTATGATACCCAAAACAGATGACGGCAGAGTATTATTTATTATTCCGTGGTATGGACAACTGGTTGCCGGTACAACTGATACTCCAGTAGATGATGCGGGCCTTGAACCAAAAGCCCTCGAACATGAAATCAACTTTATTCTGAATACGGCGGGACGATATCTTATTAAAGCTCCGGAGCGAAAAGATATTTTAACTGTATTTGCAGGTTTGCGTCCTCTGATAGCTCGTCCCGATGATCCATCATCTACCCGTGAATTATCAAGAAGTCACCGCATAAGCATTTCGGAATCAGGATTACTTTCTGTGGAAGGAGGAAAATGGACGACTTACAGGCGTATGGCACAGGACGCTCTCGACCGTGCTATTAAAAGGGGAATGCTTGAGAAAAAAGCCTGTGTAACACATTCGTTATCCATAACGGGAGAGAACAATCATATCGACAAGAACGACCGTCTTCGCATTTATGGCAACAACATGGACGCGATCAGGCTTTTGACCAATGAAGGAAACGGAAAAACCATCCATCCTTTGCTGCCTTATACAGAAGCCGAAATAATTTGGATTTGCAGGAATGAAATGCCGGTAAAAGTTGAAGATATTCTGGCACGAAGAACAAGGGCGCTATTCCTGAATGCCAGGGCCAGCATTGAAATGGCACCGGTGGTTGCCTCCATCATGGCTGAAGAAATGGGTTTTGATGCAGAATGGAAGAAAAGGCAGGTGGAGGAATATGGTGAGTTGGTGAAAAATTATATAGTTTGATCCTTCGACTCCGCTCAGGATGACGAAAATATGAATTGTAAATCTAAAAACTAAAATCGTAAATGGAACACTTCATACTTTCTCTCGACCAGGGAACAACCAGTTCAAGGGCCATTATATTCGATCATACGGGAAACATTGTGGCATCTGCTCAAAAGGAATTCACTCAGATTTACCCGCGACCCGGATGGATTGAACATGATGCATCCGAAATCTGGTCCACACAGGCTGGAGTTGCCATAGAAGCACTGACGAGAGCCGGCATCGATAGTTCTCTGATAGCTGCAATTGGAATAACCAATCAACGTGAAACGACCGTGGTATGGGACCGGACAACCGGTAAACCCGTATACAATGCGATTGTATGGCAGGACCGTCGAACTGCAGAATTTTGCGATAATTTAAAAGGAAGCGGGCACGGGAATATCATAAAGCAAAAAACAGGTCTGATAATAGATGCTTATTTCTCAGCCACAAAGATAAACTGGATACTTAATAATGTTGAAGGTGCACGGGAAAAAGCCCGGAAGGGACAGCTGGCCTTCGGAACTATCGATAGTTGGCTGATATGGAACCTTAGTCAGGGCAAAGCTCATATAACGGATGTTTCCAATGCTTCACGAACCATGCTTTTCAATATACACACTTTGCAATGGGATAAGGAATTGCTGGAAATGTTTGACATACCTGAAAGCATCCTGCCTGAAGTGCGGTCATCAAGCGAAGTATATTGTGAAGCAACAGGTTTGATGTCTTCAAAGATACCGGTGGCTGGTACCGCAGGCGATCAGCAGGCTGCATTATTCGGACAACTGTGCATCAATCCGGGCATGGTTAAAAACACTTACGGAACAGGATGTTTCATGGTGATGAATACAGGCAATAAATCTATTGATTCAGGCAATAACCTGCTTACTACAATAGCCTGGAAAATAGGAAATAAAACGGAATATGCCCTGGAGGGCAGTATTTTTATCGCAGGCGCTGTTGTTCAATGGCTAAGGGACGAGCTCGGCATCATTAAGAAATCATCTGATATCGAAAAACTGGCAGTTAAAGTTGTTGACAACGGAGGTGTCTATTTTGTCCCTGCCTTTACGGGAATGGGAGCACCACATTGGGATCAGCATGTCAGAGGAACTATCGTGGGACTGACCCGGGGTTCAAACGCTTCCCATATTGCACGCGCAGCCATTGAAAGTATTGCTTTTCAGACGGTCGAGGTTCTCAAGGCAATGGAAGCAGATTCAGGTATTAGTATTAAAGAATTGCGCGTTGACGGCGGTGCCGTGGTAAACAACCTGCTGATGCAGTTCCAGAGTGATGTAATAGGTACACGCGTTGTGCGGCCAAAAGTAACCGAGACAACAGCACTTGGTGCTGCCTACCTGGCAGGACTTGCTCTGGGCTTCTGGAAAAATATCGATGAGATCCGGCATCAATGGAAACCTGATCGGGAATTTTCACCATCCATGGATCATGAAAAAGCTAAACAGCTGATGCAGGGCTGGAACAGGGCGGTTGCAGCAGCGAAGAGCTGGGGTGAGAACAGTTAAAGAATATAGTTTGATAAGGTTTGATAAAGTTTGATAAAGTTTGATCATTCATAATTCATAATTCATAATTCA
>DATAEX010000027.1:0-2745 GCA_036257765.1 Bacteroidales bacterium | reverse complement strand
GCAAATCTGCTACCGTTCCGGTAAGCACTACTGAAGATCCGGTACAGGCCACGGCTTCTGTAGATAATACTGCAGCAGTAACCTATACCGTTAAGAAAGGAGATACAATATGGGATATTATGAAACTGTATCCGGGGGTTACCGAAGCTGAAATAATGCAATGGAACGGACTTTCGAATTCTGCTAAGATTCAGGCAGGACAGCGGTTGAAGATCATTCCGAAAAGTTAAGAATGCTACCAACGTTTAGCCGTTAGCTATTAGCAATTTCTTCATATGAATTGTTTATGATTCCTGAGTATCATTTGCTAAAAGCTAAAGGCTAAATGCCAGGCTTCTTCCAATGAAACCTTCCGCCATATTACTTTTTCTGATAGCAGTATTTATGCTGCTATTCACTGCAGCTATGTTTTTTCCCGAGGAGGGCATTAACATTTCAAAAGGCATCAGACTTCACTTTTTCACACGTGAAGACCTGCTTTCAGCCAACAAAGTTAAATACGCCGATATCAGCAACCTTTTAAGCCGGCAGGAAATGCTGAACGATTCCATACTAACTGCTATTGCTGAAGGAAGAGCCATCAGGAAAATCGATGCCGACAGCCTGAGAAACAGTATCACACCCATTGAATATCCGAATAACGATTCTACAATTTTATATCCCTTTTTCAGAACACTGAAGAACCTGCCGAACTCAGGACAATTAATCAGGATCATGCACTACGGGGATTCACAGATTGAAGACGACAGGATCACTTCGCTTTTGCGAAACAGGCTGCAATCACGCTTTGGAGGTTCGGGGGCAGGACTTGTTCCTGCCGCCCAGTTGTATCCGTACGCCTTTTCAATGAAACAGGAAAGTTCAGAAAACTGGGAACGATATATTGGATTTGCCAGGCGCGACACCAGCATAGGACATACGCGTTACGGGCCTCTGGCAAGCTTTTGTTCATTCACTCCGGTAAATCTGCCTTCAATACGCAACGACAGTATTGAGGCATGGATAAAGTTCGGCATTTCGCCCTATGGTTACAATAACACAAAAACATTTACTCAATGCCGGATATTCTACGGATGGAACAAGTCCCCATTCTTAAATGAGCTATACATCGATGAAACTCTGGCTGATGCAGATATTTTTCCTGCTTCGTCTCAACTCAAAGTGATCAGATGGACAATTGACAACCCGGGTAAAGAAGTTATGCTCAGGTTTAAAGGATCTGAAAGTCCCGAAGTTTATGGTATTGCACTGGACGGGAATCGTGGTGTTGCTGTTGATAACATTCCTTTGAGAGGATGCTCTGGACTGTTCTTTACGGCATTTGACGAGGAACTCATGGCGGCAATGTATAAAGAACTAAACGTAAAGCTCTTCGTCTTACAGTTCGGAGGCAATTTTGTTCCGTCGGGCCTTGATAATTACACAGGTTATGAAAATTGGTTTTACAGCCAGCTGATCCGCATTAAAAAACTCTGTCCCTCGGCGAAGATTCTTGTCATTGGGGTTGCAGACATGTCATTAAAAGACCGGAATTATTATGTCACCAATCCCAATGTGGAAAAAGTAAGGAATGCTCTGAAATCCGCTTCGTTTAAAGCAGGAGCTGCTTTCTGGGACATGTACAAAGCTATGGGAGGAAGAAATTCAATGCCATCCTGGGTGAATGCCAACCCGCCGCTGGCATCTGACGATTTTGTACATTTTAATCCCCGAGGAGCAAAGACCATTGCGCAAATGTTCTATAATTCATTCATTCTCGAGTATCACAAGTATGAAAAATATGCGAATTAACCTTGTGATCCTTTTTATGATGTTTCTGAGGATATCTTTTGCCCAGATCAATTCTGTTCTTTCAGATCTTCCGGTCTACCCCTTCATTCATTACGATCTCAACCGGTTTGAGCTTATCCATGATAACCCTGGTTACAAAATCCTGTACGCGAAATTCGATACGCTACTACGACAGGGTTCCAACCGGATCAACATTGTACATATCGGTGGCTCACATATTCAGGCTGATATCTATACGCATCGCATGCGACAGGAACTTCAGTCGTTTTTTCCTGGCGTATTGGGTGCACGCGGTTTCTTTTTTCCCTTTAAGATTGCACAAACCAACAGTCCTTCCAACCTAAGAATTAGTTATACAGGCAAATGGACGACCTGCAAAAATACTCAACCTGAACCGACACTTACACTGGGCTTATCAGGAATCACTTCCGCTCTGATAAGTGACACTGCCGTTATCAGTGTAATTGCAAATTATGATTCCATAACAAGCTACGATTTTAATCGTGTGCGGGTTTATTGCAATGCTGTTTCAGAATCGTGTTTACCCGTGCTGTCCCCTTGTAATCTTGTAAAAAATGTCAGCATTAATAAATCAGCAGGATTTATTCAATATGATCTTACCTCGTATGCAGATACCTTGAATCTGCTTATATGCCGTGGCGACTCAATCAGGCCATTCGAACTATACGGAATTAGTCTCGATAACGACGATCCCGGCATCGTTTATAATGCTATAGGCGTAAATGGAGCCATGCTTAAATCATACCTGCAGTGCAACCTGTTTGCCGACCAACTGAAGTCGCTCGAGCCCGATTGGGTAATAATTTCAATTGGCACCAATGAGGGAAATACACGTGATTTTGATGAACCTGCCTACAAGGCTGAATATATCCGTTTGATTAAACTGATCAACAATACCGTTCCCGATGCGGCAGTGCTCCTGACCGTTCCAAA
>DATAEX010000011.1:0-2616 GCA_036257765.1 Bacteroidales bacterium | reverse complement strand
CGGATTGATCAGGGGTTGAAGTTAAGAAAAAATACAAAAGTTGGTTTCGTAACTATTATCTTTGCGCTTCAAATCTAAGTATGGGTAGATCAGGTCAAAAACCGTTAATTGAAAAATTGCTGATATCCGACATTGCTGCCGAGGGTAAAGCGATAGCACGTTACGAGGGTATGGTGGTGTTTGTAACTCATTGTGTTCCCGGAGATATTGTCGATGTTCAGATTGTTCGCAAACGCAAAAGGTTCATGGAAGGGTATCCGGTGAAGTTTCACACTTATTCAGAAAATCGCAGCAAGCCTTTTTGTAAACACTTCGGGATTTGTGGCGGATGCAAATGGCAGCATCTTCCGTACGCTGAGCAGTTAAAATTCAAACAAAGACAGGTAAGTGAAATGCTTGTAAGGATCGGGAAAGTCCCTGCGGGTAACATTATACCAATTCTTGCCTCTGAAAAACAGGTAGCTTACCGGAATAAGCTTGAATTCACGTTTTCGGACAGCCGCTGGCTTACAGACGATGAAATACATTCGGACGTTCAAAATATTGAACGCAAAGGACTGGGATTCCACATTCCCGGAAAATTTGATAAAGTCCTTAATATAGAAGAATGTTATTTGCAGCCGGAACCCTCTAATCAAATAAGGGAGTTTGTAAGAGAATACGCTTTCGAAAAAAACCTTGAGTTCTTCAATCTGATCAATCATAAGGGTTTGCTGCGTAATCTTATAATCAGGAACAACCTCGACGGTGAAGTAATGGTAATAGTTTCGTTTTACAGGGATGCGCCTGAAATAATACTTCCGATGCTTGATGCTATAGCAGACCGGTTTCCTCAGATCGTCTCTCTTATGTACGTTATTAATGGCAAGGCAAATGATACGCTGAATGATCTTGAAGTGAAACTGTTCAAAGGCAATGATCACCTGGTTGAAAAAATGGAAGATCTTCGGTTCCGAATTTCACCCAAGTCGTTTTTTCAGACAAATACAACCCAGGCATACAGGCTTTATTCAGTTGTCCGTGAATTCGCTCAATTTGATGGCACTGAAACGGTTTATGATCTGTATACCGGAACCGGGACCATTGCTCTATTTGTCGCACGCAGTTGCAATGGGGTAGTAGGACTTGAGTACGTAAAGGAAGCAGTAGATGATGCAATTAAAAATGCTGAAATAAATAATATTCATAATGCTCGTTTTTATGCAGGAGATATCAGAGAATTGTTGAATGACATGTTTTTGAATGAAAACGGGCATCCTGATGTAATTATAACCGATCCACCAAGGACAGGAATGCATCCTGATGTAGCTGAAACAATTCTTAAAACAGCTCCACGGAAAATCGTATATGTAAGTTGTAATCCTGCAACGCAGGCAAGAGATATCGAAATATTATCGCGCCGTTACGTTCTTGTGAAATCGCAGCCGGTCGATATGTTTCCATTCACTCATCACGTAGAAAATGTTGCCTTGCTTGAACTGATTAACAACAGTTCATAAATTACCGGCATAATTGTTTTATTACGATTCAGGTTTTTGTTAATTTGGTTAACTAAACCAAGGCTCACAATGGGCAATTTCTTTCATGGAATCTTTCAGACATTTTTTCTGATCGGTTATTGCGTTCTTTTTATTGTCACCGTAATCATATTAAAGCCTTTCAGATTTCATAAACGCCGTCAGAAATCCACAATTTTGCTTAAGTTGTCTTATTTGCTTTATATGGCTTCATTCCTGGTTTTTACTTATCTGTTACTTTTTGGAAAGAAGCAGACAAACGAATCCGAGCAGCCATATGAAACACTGTTCAATGTCCATTTTTTATTTTTCCTGACATCTACTATTATTCCGAACGTGGGCATAATGATCAGAAGAAAAATCAAAGGAAACCGGGTTGAATACAATATCCTGGTAGCTATAATAAATATGTTATATTTTATATACCTGGTTTACCTATGCGTTTCACATAAGTGGGCTTTAATGTAGTTTATCTTTTCATCATCCGGTCCATCTCCCGGTGAGAGTCTTTTTTCTTCAGAACCTCTCTTTTATCGTATTCTTTCTTGCCTCGTGCGAGCGCTATCTCGAGCTTTGCATAGCTCTTTTCTGAAATAAACAGTTTGAGTGTCACAATGGTAAGTCCCTTTTCCTTTATGCTTTTCTGAAGTTTTTTAAGTTCCCTTCTTTTCAAAAGTAATTTCCGGTCCCGTTTTGGGAAATGGTTAAAGATATTTCCGAAGTCGTATTCAGCTATATGCATTCCCTTAACATAAAGTTCATCTTCGATAAAATAACAATAAGAATCAACCAAACTGGCCTTGCCGGCTCTGATCGATTTAATTTCGGTGCCGGTAAGCTGAATACCGGCGATGTATTTATCGAGTATTTCGTACTCGTGCCAGGCTTTCTTATTTTTTATGTCAACACCTGCCATAGAACATGGTTGTGAAACGCAAATTAAGCGCAATTTCTTTGATTTTCCATAAATTAGCTCCAACGAATTTGCCATGGAATCTATGATATATAATCTTGTTGTAGTTATAGGACCCACTGCAAGCGGGAAAACATCATTTGCTGCTCACTTAGCCCATTCGTTGAACAGCGAAGTAATAAGCGC
>DATAEX010000008.1:0-8003 GCA_036257765.1 Bacteroidales bacterium | reverse complement strand
GCTGGAATATACATGGTTAAGAATAAAGGCGGAAGGTTGATATTTATAACAGGCCATTCGGAATACGATCCGGACACACTTAAATCCGAATATGAACGTGATTTAAAGAAGGGTTTGCCCATCGAAATACCGGTAAATTATTTCCCGGATGATGATCCTTCACAGGCACCGAAAGTGCGCTGGAAAAGTCATGCGAACCTGCTTTATTACAATTGGCTGAATTATTATGTGTATCAGGCTACGCCTTTTAATATTAACGAGATACATTGAAGTCGTGCAGTCGCCTGCGCCAAGCTTCTATCCATTCCCTCGCATTTGCGAACGCTTCAATCCAGGGACTGACTTCGTCTTCCTTGCGATCTTTGGGATAATAGGCCCAATTCCATGGGAAAATTGATCTTTCAAAATGAGGCATAATGGCCAGATGCCGGCCATCGTCAGAACAGATGCCTGCCACATCATAATCGCATCCGTTAGGATTTCCCGGATATTCCGAATAGGAGTACTTCATTGCAATGTGATAATCGGCTTCAGGATTGGCAAGACTGAAACGCCCTTCACCATGGGCAACCCAAATGCCCAGCCGGCTGCCTGCCATTGAATGAAGCATGACGGAACGGTTCTGAGGAATATCAACAGTTAAAAATGCTGATTCAAATTTATTGGAAGCATTCCGAAACATACGTGGTTTTCCTGCATCATCGCGGGTTATGAGATTAAGTTCAGCCATGAGTTGACATCCGTTGCATACTCCAAGACTTAGTGTATCGGAACGTTCATCAAATCTGTCCAATGTTTTACGTGCTTCGTCGTTGTAAAGGAAAGCGCCTGCCCATCCTTTAGCACTGCCGAGAACATCAGAATTGGAAAAACCACCTACGAAAACAATCAGGTTAATGTCATTCAGTTTTTCCCTCCCGGAAATAAGATCAGTCATGTGAACATCCTTGACATCAAAGCCCGCCAAGTACATCATATATGCCATTTCCCGGTCGCCGTTTACACCTTTCTCGCGAATGATAGCCGCTTTTATTCCCGAAGCGTTCCTTCGCACTCTGTCGGCGCCGTACTGTGCGAGCTTGCCAGTAAAAGCAGAATTAAAAACAAATCGGAGAGGTTGATTTTTGTAATTAACAAATCGTTTTTCTGCAAGTGAATGTCCGCTCTGATCCCTGTCCAGCAAATAAGAAGTTTTGAACCAGATATCTCTCATTTCCGGAACACTGAATGAAAGCGCATACTCATTTTTAACCAGATCTATCCTGCTACTTTTCACGTACCGGCCTATCTTATAGAACAATAAGCCCTTGTCTGTCAAAGTTTCACAAACATCTTTTTCAACCTGAATGATTATTCCGGGATTTTCACTGAACAACAAATTGATAAGATTCTTTTCAGGAATATCATTCAGATTAATTTCCATTCCATTATCGGAGGATGCGAAGCACATCTCCAGTAATGTAACTATCAAGCCTCCTGATGAAATATCATGACCTGCCAGTATTTTACCGTCAGTTATTAATTGCTGAATAGTTTCAAAAGCTTTAACAAAATATGAAGGATCATCAACGGTTGGCGCTTCATTTCCAAGGGTATTCACTGATTGTGCCAGGCTACTGCCACCCGTAACCAAAGGTGATGACGAGAAATCAATATAGAGTATCAGTGCATCTTCATTATTCTGCAAAACAGGTTCCACAGTTTTTCTGAAATCGGTTACCTCGCCTGCGGCCGAGATAATTACTGTTCCGGGTGAGTAAACAACCGATCCGTCCTTATATTTCTGCGTCATTGAAAGTGAATCTTTCCCGGTTGGGATATTGATCCCTAGTGCAACGGCAAAATCACTTGCAGCGGTTACTGCAGCATAAAGCCTGGCATCCTCACCTTCCTGTCGGCATGGCCACATCCAGTTTGCACTCAGAGATATACCCCTTAATCCGCCTTCAATGGGTGCCCAAACGATGTTTGTCAAAGCTTCAGCAATTGAAAGAACTGAACCTTTTGCCGCATCTATAATACCAGCTGCCGGGGCATGACCAAGAGCCGTGGCAATACCTTTATACCCGCTATAATCCAGAGCTGTGATCGCAAGGTTATTCAGTGGCAGCTGCACTGATCCGCAAGTTTGTTGCTTAGCGATAAGTCCGGTAACAGACCGGTCGACCTTATTTGTAAGCCAATCTTTGCATGCAACTCCTTCGAGCTGTAGCACATCTGCAACGTATTTTGCAATTTGTTCAGGTTGGAAATCCGCCTGCACAAAATGCATGTCAACCATCCTGTCATTCATAATTGTTTTTGGAGGATTGCCAAAAAAGTCCTCAACTCTCAGATCTATCGGTTTTTTATCGCTCTTTCTGAAGGTAAATTGATGATCTCCGGTAGCCTCTCCGACGGAGTAATGCGGTGACCTCTCCCTGTCGGCAATTCGTGAAACGAGATTAACATCCTTTTCTTTCAGGACTATACCAATACGTTCCTGTGATTCATTTCCGATTATCTCTTTATCAGATAAGGTCGGATCACCTATCGGGAGGTTATTTATTTCAATTACTCCTCCGGTGCTTTCCAGCAGTTCGGAAAAACAGTTTAAATGGCCGCCTGCACCATGATCATGAATCGAGACGATGGGATTATTCTCTGATTCTGCAAGTGCCCTTATAGTATTAAAAACCCTTTTTTGCATTTCAGGATTTGATCGCTGCACTGCATTAAGTTCAATCGCATTATCATATTCTCCGGTAGCAACCGACGATACAGCACCACCACCCATTCCAATTCGGTAATTATCTCCGCCAAGCAATACTACTTTGTCTCCCGAGTGAGGTGTTTCCTTAATACTGTGAAGTTTATTAGCATATCCTACACCGCCGGCGAGCATAATTACTTTGTCAAAGGCCCAGAATTTACCGTTTTCACTATGTTCAAAGGTTAGAAGACTTCCGCAAATTAAAGGCTGACCGAATTTATTTCCAAAATCACTTGCACCGTTTGAAGCCTTAATAAGAATTTGACCGGGAGTCTGGTATCGCCAGATTCGTTCCGGAATTGCTTTCTCCCATTGCCTTCCACCGTTAAGCCGGGGATACGATGTCATGTAGATTGCCGTACCGGCCAAAGGCAAAGCACCTTTTCCACCGGATATGCGATCGCGTATTTCACCACCCGTTCCGGTTGCTGCGCCATTGAAAGGTTCTACAGTTGTAGGAAAATTATGAGTTTCAGCTTTAAGAGAAATTACAGTTTCAATTGGCCGTAATATGTAGTAATCAGGTTTATCCTGTGTAATAGGCGCAAACTGTAAAACTTCGGGACCCTGTAAAAATGCGCAGTTATCCTTGTAGGCTGATACAACCCGGTTGGGATGAACATTTGTAGTACGTTTAATCAATTGGAAAAGCGAAAGATCTTTGGTAATTCCATCAACTATAAATGTTCCGTTAAAAATTTTGTGCCTGCAATGCTCGGAATTCACCTGGGAAAATCCGAATATTTCACTGTCTGTAAGTTTCCTTCCGATTTTCCCGGATAATGATTCAAGATAATCAATTTCCTCATTGCTTAATGCCAATCCTTCTGTTTCATTATATGCCCTGATGTCATTAATTTGCTTAATTGGCTCAGGAATTCTGTTTATTGTGAAAATCTGCTGATCGAGCTTTTCATAGTAAGCCTGAAGCATCCTGTCATAGTGATCGGAATGATTTGCACTTTGGAATACTTCGATTCTTTCTATATGAGAAATCCCCATATTCTGTGAAATTTCAACAGCATTGGTGCTCCATGGGGTGATCATTTCTTTACGTGGTCCGATGTACCCTCCTTCAAGCCGGCTTTCATCAACAGGCAATGCACCTCCGAACAGCCACGTTAGTTTTGTAATAGTAAGCTGATTGAAAACGTTCCGCGTTTTAACGGCATAAATATCTGTATTTTTAGCTTTAAAGAAGAAGATCATCGTTACTCAGGTATTGAAATGCAAATTTAGTAAAAGAGGTCAGTACACCATTATCTTTTCTACTCGGTTATTTCTGAGATATTGTTTAATGATTTGTTGTACCTCGCGGTTATCAGGATAGTGAGTGATACATTCATGGAATATCAATGGATTTTCTTCGACAAACGAAGGTGCAAAATAACCGTATCCTATATATTTTCCATTCTCAATTTTTATTACCGACTTTTCATATGAGTTCCTGCCTTCATCAATTATCAGCATATTGCGAATCCCGAAATTATAATCCATAATCACTTTATTCGCCCTGATATTATATAGTTCCGGAGGTTCTTTTCCGATACACGCTCCGTTACATACTCCGATTTCGTAATGAAAGCAGTTGCCAACGGTTGGATATATTCCACATAATTTCTGGCAAAGTAAATGTTTCTCAATTATTTTTATCAGAAATGCCCTTGCTTCGGATTTAGTGGAGAAACATACAAGCGGAGTCCGATCACAATCCGTGGTTTTCTCAATTGAAAACCGTAAATAGCCCTGTTCATCTGTAAAATATCTTAATTCATACCTGAAAAGCGATCGTCGTTGCCTGCGGTTAAAAAGTGGTTTATGTTTTTTGATTTCGTACGATTCCTTTAAAAGCGCTATCAGTTCACTTCCTGTTCGTTCACAATCCACGTCGGCGACCACCGCCTGCATGTTCATTGCTTTAGAAGTGGATTTATTCGAAAAATGAGAAATGACTCGATTTCTGATATTCCTGCTTTTGCCAATGTAAATGAGATCACCGTCTTTATTATACATGTAATAAACACCAGGATCTTCCGGAAGATTCTTTACTTTCTCTGCATTAAGAAGCGGATTATGCAGGTAACCTAGCGTGTCAGTACACGAAATATGGTTAGTACCATTTAAGCATTCCGTTTCAAGTAAAATATCAAAAAGACGTGCAGTTGCCTGTGCATCGCCGAGAGCTCTGTGACGATTGTTGATTTCAATACTCAAATCATTGCATAATCTTCCCAGACTGTACGACGGATGACCCGGAATGATCCTTCGGCTTAGACGTACCGTGCAGAGTTTATCGCGACGGTAATCAAAGCCGAGCCTCTGGAATTCATTCCTGAGAAAACCGTAATCAAATGAAACATTATGGGCAACAAATACGGCATTGTTTGTAATCTCCACCAATTCACGCGCAATCTCGTAAAATTTCGGAGCGTCGGCTACCATTTCATTGGTTATTCCTGTAAGTGCAGTTATATGGTATGGAATTCGACATTCAGGATTCACCAGGGTTGAATATTCCCTGATCACCTTTTTTCCATCATGGATAAGAACTGCAATATCGGTTATTTTATCCCTCCGCGGATTCCCCCCCGTTGTTTCTATATCAATAATTGCGTACATGAATGAAACAAATTTAGGGGTTAAAGAAAAAAAAAACCGGTGTTGTGGCACCGGTTTTATTAACAATTTATAAGATTTGCTAAACGCCTCTTGCTGTGAAGAATGATTTTATGGTTCCGAAGAAGATTTTTATATCGTCTGATACCGACCAGTTCTCAACATAATCCCTGTCTAACTGCATCCACTCATCAAAAGGTACTTTATTTCTTTCAGGTCTAATCTGCCAGGTGCAGGTAATTCCGGGCTTAATACAAAGACGTTTTAGCTGCCATTCTTCCTGTGCGGATACCTCTGATGGAAGCAATGGTCTTGGACCGATCAGCGACATGTGGCCCAAAATGATATTATATAGTTGAGGAACTTCGTCCATTCCTGTTTTCCTTAAGATTTTACCAATTGCTGTAATTCGCGGATCGTTTTTTATTTTAAATGCAGGTCCGTCGGCTTCATTCTTTTCTTTTAGTTTCGACTTAAGACTTTCCGCATCCATTACCATGGTCCTGAATTTATATATATAGAACTTCCTTCCCCTTCGTCCGACACGAAGCTGCCTGAATATTACCGGACCTTTACTGTCAATTTTAATTACGATCGCTATCAGCAATAACAGGGGAGACGAAACTAAAAGTGCAAATGAGGCGAAGGCTACTTCCCACCAGTTTTTCAGTAGAAATATAAACCTTTTTCTCGGAGTAGTTTCCAGAACGTTGAAGCCATAGTTTCCAATTCTTCTCACATGTAAAACTTCCATTCCCGGAAATTTTGCGAAATCGGGCACTAACAAAGAAACGCCGAACTGATTACTGATTTGCTTCAGATCTTCCAACATCTTATCTGTAATTGAACCGGAACAGCAAATGATTTCATCAACAATATCATGCCTGAGAAGACTTTTCAGATTTACCTTCAAAGGATATATACGTGAGCTGCTCTTATAACGAAGTCTGATTTCAGACGAATCGGTAATAATATACATTACCTGCAGAAATTTTTTCAAACGGAATAATTCATCCAGTACATTCAGATTGTCCTTGTCAACAATCACCATCAGTTTTTCAGGGTTAAAATGTACTCGATCAATGGTCAGGGATTCGGAAAAAGATTTAAGCTTAGACATACTTAGTAGTTCCATAATTCAAGTTCTTCTACTTTAAACTGGAAAATATTGTTATGAAATTATTATCACGGGGTGAAAAACGTTGACAAGCGAATAAAAAACAGGGAATAACTTTTGCTTTTCAGAAGCAGGTGATATAACTTAGTGAAGCGATAACAGATCACATAACAAATTGTTTCGTTTATCACTAATTTATTTTTGTTAGACAAAAAAAAATTAAAACCTCAGAAAACTGACAAGAATCAGCATGCTGGTGCCTGGAATCCAATAATTTTAAATTCTGCAACTTGGGTTCGAGCTGATTTTTTTTATATGTTTGCTGCATCATTTATCCAGGTCTGCCTGAAGAAATTAACCGGATTTCATTGATTCATTTAATCCATGATGATCATCCAGGGCAAATTGATGCTGATATTAAAAATTCATTATTTTTGAAACACAAATTTTAAGCTATGCCGGAATTTTCTATGAGAAAAAATGAATCGTTGGAAGAGATGGTAACCAGACGAAACAAACGGTTAAAAGGTCTTTTCTCAAGATTTGGAATAAATGTCAGATTAGTAGGTGATGATAATAAACCGGCTGTTATAAAAGATGAAGCCATTGTATTATCATGTTATGTTAAGAATTTTGATTTGCATTTTACAAAGGAACCTTTCAGCGATGAGATTCTTAAAACTGTAAAGCTTAAACAGGAACCTGAAATTACAAAGTTTGAACTTCTCGAAGTTTTAGAGTTGTGCCAGCATCGGCCCGTTTTCAAAGTAAAACTTGAAGGAAGCGATTTATATCTTGTAGGATATAATTATCTTAATTCTGAAGACGCCGTAGGAAGATACCCGGTTTTTGCAAAGCATAAACCCAAGGTTTATTTCGATTATGAATATGCTCAGAGTGTAGCCGAAAATCTTCGTACGGACGGCTATAGCGTGGTAATTGAATAATTTTTGATGCATTATATGCCCGCTTACTATAGCGGGTTTTTTGTTGTTGGTAATTTTCCTCTCCAGTATTTCCGGTTTATTTTAGATTTGCAATAATGAATATACCGGATGAAGAACAGAGAATAGACTATGATCGATATACCGAGGCTTTTCAAGCATGATCCATTGCCCGAAATTGATTACAGGCAGATCAGCAGTTTCTTTTACGATCAGCTTATAGATGCATTTATTTTTTTAACTACAGATTTACCTGTTGATTGGAATAATTACCCGCAAAATTCAGCACGGCTTAAGATTCTAAGCGACAAATTCGTGATCAGTAAGGTTAACGATGCCCTTACTCTTCAATGTGGAAGGAATGAAAAAGAAATAATCGGCAATACACTGGGACATTTCTATGGAAAGTATTTCAGGGAGAATCTCGATGCCTGGAACAATCTGATAGATCATGGTGAAGTATTTGCCGAATTTACTCTTCTTAAGAAAGATGGCTCGCCTCTGTGGGTTGAGGCTAGTTATAGATTCGTTAAGGACGACCTTAAAAGAACCATTGGCATCATTGCAGTCCAAC
>DATAEX010000551.1:0-11497 GCA_036257765.1 Bacteroidales bacterium | reverse complement strand
ATTCGCGCATTATTTGATTTTATTCTAAAACCATCTATTCACCCTATTCAACAGATTTTTCATTATAGTTGATACGCACTCCATAATCACTTATTACACGATTCAGCCCCATCATGGCATTTGAATTTTCCTCGCCTTTCACCTTGCCGGATAACACATCCTTGCTTATTGTTATCATATCATCGACCCGCTGCTTTGTTTCCGGGTTATTGCCATAAAAATGACCGGGATAAAGATATTTAATCCCATATTTCTTCATAATCGCACTCGTTTTCTCACAAGTTTCTTTAAGCATTGAAAATGTCCCGGATAAAAGCAGGTTTCCTGAACCAAATGAATCACCACTGAATCCGTATCCGGCGCCCTTGTCCACAAAAGTAGTGGAACCAGGAGTATGTGCCGGTGTAAAAACAACTTCCAGTGTTCTGTTCCCAAGATCAAGAATTTCCCCGTCCTTCAGATAGTTGACTTTGCCCTTATAATTCGGCATCATAATGGGAATTAATACTGTATCAGCCGGATTCATATATATTTCAGGAAAGTAGTTTATAGACGAACCCGTGTGATCAGGATGCACATGCGTAACTACCAGCATGACCGGCTTACTTGTAATGGAAGCGACAATCTTATCCAAATCCCTGATATTTGTACCTGCATCAATCAAAATAGCCCCGGAAGTGCCTTCGAGCAGGTACAAACTCTCGTTATACATCATGTGTCCTGTTCCTACCCAGGTATGCTCATCAATCTGATGAAAAACAACGTCATCATTTTTGAAAACTTCTTTCCCTTCAACTTGCGCAGCGGCTTGTTGAGCAAATACAATCTGAAGAAAAGTTACAAGGATAACAGAAAATACCAGTTTTTTCATAATTCAGTGATTTTTAATTTTTTCTTTAAATCAAATAGGGTTTGTTTATCAGGCTAATTAAAATAGCTTCCATATTTTTCAGGCAATTCATCAAGGTTCCTGATCATTATATCTTTATAATACACCTCTGCAGCTTCGCTCTGAAGCTGGATTCTACCTTTGGTCAGGGGGACTGATTGTCCGTCGTTTACAGATCTGCTGTTCCTGAGGATCATAACAACATGCCCGTTCACAATATGCAAACTTTTATCTTCGTAGCATATCAGTTCCAGTTCCGTCCATTCGCCCATAGCACTTTCAAAGTCAGCAGAGCGAAGACAAAATCCCGGTAAGTTACTGCCTGCACCAAGAGGCAGAAAGGACTGTTTATCACTTGCAACCGGATTCATGTCACCTTCCGGTATAAAAGCCCGTATATCAATTCCGGTAGTTGAGAAGTTCCAGTAATCTCCCATATGCCCTTCCATAACCTGGAATTCCTGACCCGGCATCCAGGTACGCCAGTAACCATCACCAAACTCTCCCCGGGAATGATATAAAATTCCTGAATCCAAAAGCTTATCCAGACGTGGTTCCCATTTTTTGTTCCCCCACTTTACTTTCATTTTCAGATGGTAATTCTCAAATTCCTGTTTTGTGATGACACATCCGTAAATTTCGCCGCTTATCCTTAAGACCGGCGAACCCGCAGAATCCCATACACTAAATACATTGCTTACATTATTATTTAACCCTATGGGATTAACAGGCACTCCATTCTCATCCTCCGGCACTTTCCCGGAATAATCACTTGGCAAACGATAACTCAAATAGGTATCCCATTCCGACAGTTCATTATCCAGCAAGGGTGTCCATGACACCTCATTATTACAGGCACAGAGAAAGAATATGATTAATAGTAATTCCAATGCGCCAAGGGGAATTATTTTTTTCATTCGGTGCAGATTTAATGGCAACTATAATATTACTAAAAAAATACATGACGCACTAAATCAACTGTCTTTTCGTATCTTTGTTTATTGATTAGCATCTTTTCTTATTCGCAATTACATCCCCATTTCAGCTTTCAATTTCAATTCCATTTTCCCTTTCATTTTCATTTTACACTGTATTTCAGTTGAGATATTGTTTAATCATTTAATGTACTACCTAAAACCATTTTATTATGAGAAAAATTTTACTCAGTTTGCTTTGCTTGATGGCACTGCCCTTATGGATGAGTGCCCAGGAAGTGATCGAAGACTTTGAAATTCTTACTCTAAGGCAACTTTCAAACGGACCTTATACCGATGACAGCCTTGTAATTGTGGAAAATCCGGCTCCGGATACCGTAAACGGCAGTTCTATGGTATTGAAATTCCAGCGATCAACGGAAGGCGAACCATGGGCAGGATTCTGGAGCCGCTCACCGACACCATCGATATGACCGATTACAAGTATGTTTCAGCACAGGTATGGAAACCCCGGGTTTCAGTCGTAAAATTTAAAGTGGAAGGAGGAACCACTGATCCAACCTTTTTTGAACTGGAATCAATGACACCCCAAACCCTAACCGATGCTTGGGAAACTCTTGTATTTCATTTCCCGGATGCAACCGGTAAGTACCCTAGAATCGCCATGTTACTGGATATTAACGATCCGGTCGATCTTACTGAGGATATAACCATTTACGTCGATAACATAGTACTGCGTACCGAAGCTACAGGTGGCGACAGTATTGTTATTGAAGATTTCCAGGTTATACCTCTCAATCAGCTTTCAAACGGAGATCTTCCGGCCGATAGCCTTAAGATTGTTCCCAACCCGGCACCTGATGAAGTAAATCCGAGTGCAAAAGTGCTTAAATTCAGGCGCTCTTCGGAAGGTGACCCCTGGGCCGGTTTCTGGAGCGAGCTTCCTAAACCTGTTGATATGACAGAAAATAAATATGTGCTGGTAAAAGTCTGGAAACCCCGTATCTCGGACGTAAAATTCAAAGTTGAAGGAGGAACCACTGATCCGGCTACTTTTGAACTTGCATCTCTAAATGATCCCTCGAAAACGGAGGAATGGGAACAATTGGTAATTCATTTCCCCGATGCTACCGGTGAATATCCGCGTATAGCGCTTCTTCCCGATTTAATCGACCCGGTAGGATTGACCGAGGACATCATTCTTTATGTTGATGACATTGTTTTTAGTCCGACAAATCCCATTGAACCAACAGGTATAAAAGATCCTGAAAAACTGAATTACGATGTTTATCCAAATCCGGTTAAATCAACTTTGTATTTTGAGAATCTGAATGGTGCTGAAAGCATTGCAATATTTAACACCATGGGTCAGCAGGTAATAGTATACCGCGAACTCAAATCGTCAACAGCCCGAATTGATGTGTCTTCGTTATCAAGCGGAGTATACATGATTTCGGTTTACAACAGGGATGGTAAGGCTACTGTTAAGAAGATCGTAAAAGAATAAATTCTCAAGCTTTTTACTGATAAAATGACCATCCTCAACAGATGGTCATTTTATTTTTCAGCTCTGTAAACCTCTTCACCTGCGACTATTGTTTTCTGAATTGTTATTTTACCCTTATCCAGGGTAAAAAGAATCAGATCAGCACGCATGCCCGGCTTTAATTCTCCACGATCGTTAAGTTGCAGAAGCCTGGCCGGATTGGTACTTGCCATTTGCATAGCTTCTTTTAAGCTGCAACCCGTAAATGCCATCATATTTTCAGTGCATCTTCTTATCGATTGCGCTGCGCCGGCAAGAACATTCTCTGCAGGCAGTTTGACCACATCTTCCGTCAGCAACAAAGTTACGCCCTCGTCGTCGGTATATTCCCCCGGTGACATTCCTGCAAGATACAGCGCATCAGATACAAGAATCGTCATGCCGTTACCTTTAACTTTATAAAAAGTGATCACCTCATCCCTGTTCAGATGCGAACCGTCGCAAATAATGCTGATCGATAATCCGTCATTTGCTAATTGAGGCCAGATCGGATTCCAGTGACGATTGATCTCATTGGCACAACCGTTCCCGAGGTGAGTGGATAGTTGAGCACCCGCCTCAACAGCCTCCTGAATTATCCCCGTTGTTCCGTTATGATGGCCCAATGAAACGGTAACGCCGCTCCTGGCAACTTTCTCAATAAATGAAATTGCCCCCGGAATTTCAGGTGCAACAGTAATAAGTTTGATTTTGTTACCTGAAGCATCCTGGAGGATCCGGAATTCATTCTGATCCGGAGGCCTGATGTATTTTTCACTGTGTGCTCCCCGGTATCCCTGAACCGGAGAAATAAAGGGTCCTTCGAGATGGAAACCCGGAACAGATCCTTCAATTTTTTTATCCGATGTGGCATCAGCCAGAAGCATAAAGCTTTTTTTAAGCCGGCTATGGTCATTTGTGATTACCGTCGGCAAGTAACTGGTTACACCTTCCTTCCATAAGGCTTGTGTGGCTTTACGCATCTTTTCAGTAGTAAGAGCCTGATCGGAAAAATTAATTCCCATAAAGCCATTGATCTGAATATCGATGAATCCGGGAGCTACATATACTTCAGGTTTTCCGGAACCATTCGGGAGGGGAATGATCTTCGCAATCCTGCCTTCGGCGATCCTGATGGAAACAGGTTTTTCATCAATATAAAATAATCCTTCAACGGTAGTGGTATCGCCCTGTCCGGTGAAAGCGAATTTTGGCAGAAAAAATAAACCTGCTATTATTAAGATCCTAAACCTCATTTATTCTAAATTCTTAATTCTTAATTTCTAATTTCTAATTAAATCTTCATCTCCCACCCCTTTTCGTAAGTACGCGACCAGTATTGCTGCGCTTTGCGGTCTTTGAGAATGTGTCCGTTCGAAGGATCTGTTTCAAGTGAATGACCAACACGTTGCGCAATATTACCCAACTGGACAAGCAGGGTACTCTTGTGCCCCGAATCAATGTAAGCATTCAAAACCTTGCTGCCATTGCGGATGCCATCGAAGAAATTCCTGATATGATGAAAATCGAGAAATTCAGACGGATTCGACAAATTTCTGTTTTCTGTTGTCTGTTCGGCTTTGACATCCTTCACCACATTTCCTTCAAGGTCAAATATCCGGTAATTATTTCCACCCGGGAACAGAACACTTCCTTTATCGCCATAAAAAATGGCTCCGGCAGTACTCCCGTCAACCGATCTCCCGTTACAGCTTCTTCCTTCCCAACTTAAGGTTACTCCTTCCTTGAAATCAAGAGTAATGATCTGTGTGTCGGGAGTTTCCCAATCATCTTTAAATCTGTACCTTCCTCCGTTCGAGCTGACCTTTACAGGATAATCCACCCCAAGACCCCATCTTAAAAGATCAACCATATGTGTTCCGTTGTTGAGAGCTTCGCCCGTTCCCCAATGCCATAACCAATGCCAGTTATAATGCACCAGGTTATCCCTGTAAGGCTGTCTGGGTGCCGGTCCCTGCCACAGATCCCAGTTTAGCCATTCGGGTACAGGGGTCTCCTTTCCGACACCCATCGAACCACGATTATTGGTATACCATCCTCTGCCAAAATAAGGTCTTCCTATAATGCCGTTTTTTAATTCCTGAATACCCAGAATCACATTAGGGAAAGAGCGCCGCTGGTTACCCATCTGGATAGCCTTGCCGTATTTCGAGGCTGCCTGTACAAGTATCTCGCCTTCATTCGGATTATGGCTGCAGGGCTTTTCGACATAAACGTTTTTCCCTGCCTGCATAGCCAATAGTGCCGCCGGAGCATGCCAGTGATCGGGTGCAGCTATTACCAGTGCATCAATGTCCTTGCTTTGCAAAGATTCACGGAAATCGCGGAATCCTTTTCTTTCATAATTAGTATTATGCTTGGCCAATTCTCCAAGGCAGGTTTCAATTGCCCTGTTGTCCACATCACAGATATGAACAACCTCGCAGTTTTCCTGCTGTGCAAAACTGGTAGCAAGTGCCTTCCCTCTGGAATTCACTCCCATAACTGAAACAAGGATTTTTTCATTTGAACCTATAATACGAGCATAACTTTTGCTGCTGAATGAGGGCAAAATTCCGCCCAGAGCCAATCCTGCCGAAGCAGCAGTTGTTTTCCTGATGAAGTTTCTTCTTGATTCTGACATTTTTTTGCAGTTTGAATTTCCCCAATGAAAGTTCCTGCTTTTTTCCCAAAAAATACACCATAGTGATTGAATTGTTATATTTAATTTTAATTCAATTCTGCCTTCCTGAATTAAACAATATAATAAGTAGTGGCAAATAAGATCGGTAATTATCGCTATCGTATCCTGGCCCTTGTTTTCATAGCCACCACCATCAATTATTTCGACAGGAGCATCATCGGGGTAATGGCCCCCACATTGCAAAAGCTGTTTGATTGGAACAACAGGGACTATGCCTCTATTATGATATACTTTAAAATTGCCTACGGCATCGGATTGCTGTTCATGGGAGGAGTCATCGATAAAGTCGGTACCAAAAAGGGTTATACTATTTCAATCATAACCTGGAGCTTTTTTGGTGTTTTGCATGCATTGATCCGTCCTGCTTTCAGTCTGATCGGATTTGTTATTGCCCGTTTCGGCCTGGGTCTTGGTGAAGCGGGAAATTTTCCTGCTGCAATTAAAACCGTGGCCGAATGGTTTCCAAAAAGGGACAGGGCTTTTGCCACCGGTATTTTTGATGCATCAACCAGCGTTGGAGCGATTTTGGCCCCTTTTATAGTAGGATTTATAGTTACTGTCGAAGGCGACAACTGGCAGATTCCATTCCTCTTTACCGGTATTCTGAGCTCCGTGTGGGTTTTTTTATGGTGGAGAACCTATCACAAACCGGAAGTGCACCCTAAAATTTCAGCTACTGAACTTGCTTATATTAACAGTGATTCAGATGAAGAGACCACAGAAAAGATCCCATGGATCAGACTCTTACCAAAGAGGGAAACCTGGGCTTTTTCGCTAACCACAATCACAGATGCTGTATGGTGGTTTTATTTATTCTGGGGGGCAAAATTTCTGGCCGAGCAATTCGGTGTGGATATCAATAATATCGGTCCCCCATTCCTGATTATTTTCGTGCTTGCCGACACGGGCAGTCTGCTCGGAGGATTTGCATCAGGTGCTCTTATAAAAAAAGGATGGTCGATCAACAAGGCAAGGAAAATTACCCTGTTAGTCTGTGCCATAATAATTCTACCGGTTTCGCTCGTTCCGTTAATTGCGGCAAAATGGACTGCAGTCTTTATCATTGGTCTCGGAGCTGCCGGTCACCAGGCATGGTCGATTAACGGATATACGCTTGTTTCCGATGTATTTCCGAAGAAAGCTACCGCGTCGGTAATCGGTATAGGCAAAACAATTGGTGTATTAACCGCGATACTTGCTGACATTGCTTTGGGCTCAGTACTGGATACCGCAAATAACACCGGGTATTTTTGGGCATTTGTGATTTCCGGCCTTTCTTATCTGACAATTCTGGGTTTTGTGCACTTGCTTATGCCTCATATGACGCCGCTTGACGATAATCTGAACCACATTAAAAGGAAAGAATAATTACTCATGGAAGTAATAATATCTGAAAACAGGGAATTGAATGGCCAAAAGGCTGCCGAACACGGCGCAGGCCTGATCCGCGATGCAATACAAAATAAGGGAGAAGCTAATATCATTCTGGCAACCGGTGCATCACAGTTCGAAATGCTGAAAGTGCTTGTAAAACAGGACATAGAATGGCGCAGAGTCCGCGCTTTTCACCTGGATGAATATATCGGACTCTCTGAAACCCATCCGGCATCATTTCGAAGATACTTAAGGGAGCGGTTTGCCGATATCACAGAACCAAAAGAATTTATTTATGTAAATGGCTCCGTCGATCCATACGTGGAGTGTCAAAGGCTGGGAGCGATCATCGAAAAACATCCGGTTGATGTGGCATTCATCGGAATTGGTGAAAACGGCCACCTGGCTTTTAATGATCCGCCTGCAGACTTTGAAACTCACGATCCGTACCTGGTTGTTAAGCTTGATGAGGCCTGTCGGCGTCAGCAGATGGGTGAAGGATGGTTCGCTCACATAAGTGATGTTCCTGAAAGGGCAATAAGCATGTCCATTAACCAAATCATGAAGTCGAAAACCATAATATGTTGCGTTCCTGAATTACGAAAGGCTGAAGCGGTGAAAAAAACTCTTAATTCGGAGATAACTCCGGAAATTCCGGCTTCTGTATTACGCCGGCATAAAGCTGCCTGGCTTTATATTGATAAGGAAGCAGCGACATTATTGTAATTACTGTGGTCTTCATACTACCCTTCCTGTTTCAACAACATTTTGTCTCGTGATGTAAATCACAGGTACGCAAGACATTAACACAGTTAATGCCCTTTGTGAGCTATGCCTGCAGCATACGCACAAATTTTCAGATTACAGGTTAAATGGGGATAGATACAAATATTAACTGAATTAATTTTTTTGGAATTTTGTATCTTTTAGATGGAAAGAGGACACAAGGTGAAAATATCCTGCCATAATATAAACCTGAAAAAAATATTGACTGTTTTCGTGCTGTTTGTATCGGTTACATTTATCAATGCACAAAAAGAGAGCGGGTATAATTACGTCAGCAGGATGATGTACCGGATACCGGATTCTCTTACCCAAACTACTGATGGCATTGCAAGTTATGTGAATGCCAGCTTTTCAAATAACAAAGACAAATCAAGGGCAATATTTGTCTGGATATCAAAAAATATAAAGTACAATTTTGACAGCATAATCACAAACAGCATTTATGAAACACCTTCCGAGGTGAGCGAAAGGATCCTGAGAACAAGGACCGGCGTTTGCCTGAACTTTGCTCACCTTTTCAATGAATTATCCAATAAGGCTGGTATTAAATCTTATATCATACAGGGATATACAAAACAAAACGGCAAAGTTGACTACCTTCCGCATATCTGGTGCGCTTCCTATATTGACACTGCCTGGTTTTTATTCGATCCCACCTGGGGATCAGGATATGTTTCAAGGGGCCGATATATAAGTCAGGTTAACGGCTATTATTTCATGGCACGGCCTGAGAAGCTGATCAGATCACATATGCCATTCGACCCGATGTGGCAGTTCCTTAATTATCCAAAAACGCATCATGAATTCAAAAACAGTGGATATAAGCCAGATTCCACGAAGTCGTATTTTAACTTTCTCGATACCTTAAAAACCTGGGAAAATTCAACTGATCTTCAGCGTGCTGTTTCAACTGCAAGGCGTATTGAACAAAGCGGAGTAACCAATAATTTCGTCGCAGCAAAACTTAGGGTAGTCAAAGGTGATGTGGAGTACCTCAGTAATAAAAATGCCGCACAAAAATATGATACAGCAGTAAGCCGGTATAACGAAGGTATTCAGGTCTTTAACCGGTTCATCGGTTACAGGAATGAACAGGTTAACGATTCTGTTTTGCTGATACAAATACTGGATACTTCGGAAGCATGCCTGAATTCGGCTTTGTCCATACTGAGTGAAGCACGGGGAGTTGATGAACATATTATTTCTTCAATAAACATGCTGAGGAACGAGATCAATAATACAAGGATGATGTTGAACCTGCAGCGAGCAATTTTTATAAGTCAGCTCAGAACACGCAATTAATACACAAATAATTAAACCCGGATAAAATGAACCGTATTTCATTGATGATTATTCTACTCGTGATCATTGCATCATGCAGGCAACAATCAGTTAACACTCCCATTAAAAATCAAAAAAAACAGGAATGGGCCATAGTTATTCACGGAGGTGCAGGTACTATGAGCGGACTTTCCAAAGAAAAACAAAACGAATATGGCAAAGCTCTGCAGAAGGCTTTGAATATAGGAAAAGAAATTTTACAGCAGGGCGGTTCCGCACTCGATGCGGTTGAAATGACTGTAAGGTCAATGGAAAATGATTCCCTCTTCAATGCAGGGAAAGGCGCCGTTTTCACACACGAAGGAAGGAATGAACTGGATGCATCCATAATGGATGGTTCGAATCTGGCTGCCGGAGCTGTAGCTGCTGTTACTGATATCAAAAACCCCATCTCTGCTGCGCGGGCTGTCATGACCAAATCTCCTCATGTTCTGCTCTCAGGAGCAGGTGCTTCGGAATTTGCCAAAGAGAATGGACTTGAAATTGTAAGTCCCGACTATTTCTATACAAAACACAGATGGGAGGACCTGCAGGAAATGCTGAAAGCCGATATACACGGAACAGTTGGCTGTTGTGCTCTTGACAAAAACGGTAACCTTGCAGCAGGAACATCAACCGGTGGTATGACCAATAAGCGTTATAACAGGATCGGCGATACGCCAATTATTGGTGCCGGAACATATGCCAATAATGCCACCTGTGCTGTTTCATCTACCGGACATGGAGAGTATTTTATCAGGTTTACCGTTGCCCATGACATATCTGCCCTTATGGAATATAAAGGTCTTACTATTAATGAAGCGGCAGAACTGGTTATAAATCAGAAACTTTTGAAAGCCGGCGGTTCAGGAGGCGTAATTGGAATCGACCGTTTTGGTAATATAACAATGACCTTCAATTCAGATGGTATGTTTCGCGCATTTGCAAACTCTGATGGAGAAGAAGAAGTAGGGATTTATTCACACTTTTTACACCTCACCCCCTGCCCCCTCTCCTCACAGGAGAGGGGCAAGAAGCAGATGCCATAAATTTATTAATTACAAATTGTTATAATTCCAGATATATTCTTGAAATTACAGAATTCAAATCGTTAACTATTTCATCATTTTTAAACCTGATGACCTTAATGCCAAGCTCACTCAGCATGTACGACCTGCACTCATCATATTCTTTTGAATGCTCGTGAATTTCACCGTCGACCTCTATAACTAGTCTGGCTTCGTGACAATAAAAATCTGCAATATAATTTGACAAGGGATGTTGACTTCTGAACTTGAACCCTTTTATTCTTTTATTCCTTATTTCATTCCATAAAATATCTTCAGCTTCAGTTGCTTCTTTTCTAAAACTTCTGGCCAAAGCAAATTTTTTATTCTTCGCTCCTAAATGTAATTGTCTGTGGTTAATAAAATCCATCTTCAGAAAACTAATTTATTAGGCAGTATTTCAGTTATGTGCTTCTTCCCCCTCTCCTGCAAGGAGAGGGGGTAAGGGGGTGAGGTGTTTATTACTCCGCCGGATACCCTACTGTCTGTGCCACAACAATATAATAATCTGGTCCAAGCTCCATTTCGGGGCTGAGTTTTTCCCGATCGACCGATCCTCTTACAACAGTGGCCATTCCTTCCGAAGCACAATAGAGATAAATATTCTGTGAAACAAATCCTGCATCGATATTTGCCGTCTGCAGGTTAGCCTGCTTGTCGCTTCCCATCTTTGACAAATTTGCAACAATTACAATATTAGCGGGAGCAGTACCAACATAAGGCTGCATACCCGTTAAAGCCCTTATATCCCTGTTATGAATGGTCACCAGGGCATGTTGCTGTGCATCGTACAGAAAAAGTCCATCCTTATTGCTCATGTAAATCTCAATCTCCTGCTTGTTCTGGGCGGTAGGTACGGTTCTCCTGTTTACATCCTTTCGATTTATACCATTGGCA
>DATAEX010000537.1:0-5580 GCA_036257765.1 Bacteroidales bacterium | reverse complement strand
ATTGGCAAATAAAAATGATATCAGGCAAAATAGTACGGCAAGGGTAGGTGATAAACTCTTCCTTTCAAAACCTTTGGGGATCGGTATATTGAGTACAGCAGCAAAGAAAAATGTACTTGAACAGGAAGACTACCTGAACTCAGTCAGTTGGATGACCAAAATTAATTCTGCAGGCTATGAACTGGGTAAAATGACTTCAGTGCATGCAATGACCGATGTAACAGGTTTCGGGCTTCTTGGTCATTTGCTTGAAATGTGCGAAGGGAGCAAAGTTTCGGCTGAAATAAGCTTTGATGCAGTCCCGTTGCTGGACAACCTGAATACATATATTTCGAAAAACTGTATTCCGGGTGGAACTTACCGGAACTGGAAAAGTTATGGGAGTAGAATTGATGAGATCACAGAGCTTCAGAAATTCATTCTCGCAGATCCACAGACCAGCGGAGGTCTGCTTGTTGCAGCAGACCCGCTGGATAAAGAATTTAAGAGTTTTGCGGATTCACACGGTTTCCGTGAAATTGGCAGTATTACGAAGGGACAAGGTGAGAAATTGATTAAAGTGATTTAAATATTAAGCAATCTCAATACTCTTCATCGGTTTCTTCACGTAAGCTTCTTTTTTAGGAAGAATAAGGGTCAGAACGCCATTTTCGTGTTTTGCTGAAATATGGTCGCCATCAACCGTTTCACCGGTTTTAAATGTTCTTTCGGTGCCCCGGTAGTTAAATTCATGACGGTCGTACCTGTTGGTATCTTCCATTTCCTGTTCTTTTTCAACACTGACTTTCAAAAGGCCGTTTTCAAAACTGATATTAATATCTTTTTTATCTACACCAGGCAAAGCCATTTCGATACGATATTCCTTACCGGCTTCATAAATATTTGCCTGAGGTATGTTGGCACGGGTGTTTTCATCCCTGTATGCGTTAAAGTAGGGATTGTAAAATCTGATGTATTTCATATGGCTTAAATTTTAAGTTGTTTTTAATATTGTTTGACAGCAAATAGTCAATTTAAATGCCATAGCATGCTTTCGGCCAATATGGCAGATAGATTAAAATATCACTGCCAGAAAGACAGGAGCCTGAGAATTCAGGGTTCCCGTGTTTGGTTTAAGGCTTGTCCCAAATGTCCCAAATGTCCCAAATGTCCCTAACGGATGGGATATCTCCTTTTGCCAACTGATGAAATCAGATGATTCCGCCTTTTAATACAGACAGGGTCTGCGGGCCTTCATTGAACAGCAAATCTATGATACTGAGATTCGGGAGGAAGCCAGATCTTTCTGAAAAAACCTGCTGGTAGGGTACAGGAAGAAATAGCGGATCGGGAGCGGATAACCTTTTCTTTGGATTTATCGATTGCCTGAAATCAAACGTCTCACTTGTCTGCCATTCCCCGGTTACGGCGGGCTTTTTATTTATTCCGCACAGCCTGAGCAGCACGTTCAGAAGATGTAAATTCCAGTCGAAAAGTAAAGGAATTTCGGTTTTATACGCTTCAATAACCTCATCAGCATAGTACTCATAAAATGCCGATAATCTGTATGCAGACTCTATTGATTTCAAATGGATCCTTTTCCAGTTCATTGTGAAATCAATTTCAACAGAAGAAACCGGCATCTTCACACCATGCAGTTTTTTTACCGGAATTACAAGGCTTTGCAATCCGTTTGCTCCATAAATACAGCATCTGTTCCGGTACGACTGCTTTTGATAGTTTTCATGTTTTTCTATGAAAACCGGCTGATCAAAAAGGAATTTCGTAATATATTGTATTGGAGGAAGATAAGCGGTGGAGAGGAGGATAGAGCTTTGATTCATGCAGAGTGATTAAAGATAGTTTCAGATGGTTTCAGGTAGTTTCAGGTTGTTTCAGTGGTTTCAGGTAGTTTCAGGTAGTTTCAGGTTGTTTCAGGTTGTTTCAGGTAGTTTCAGGTTGTTTGATGACTGCACGACTGCAAGACTGCCTGACTTGCTTACCTCTGCCGACGCTTTCAGGTCCTGCGGACGCTGTCAGGTCGACAGTTTACAACCTGTTAATCATACTGGCCAGAAACCCTGCGCCGAAACCGTTATCAATATTTACAACACTGGTGCCACTGGCACAGCTGGTAAGCATTCCCAGTAATGCGGAAAGGCCTCCGAAATTAGCTCCGTATCCTACACTGGTTGGTACTGCAATCACAGGCTTGTCAACTATACCCCCGACAACACTTGGAAGAGCCCCTTCCATTCCCGCCACAACCACGTTTACCCTGGCCTTTCTTATGATATCCATTTTGTTATAAAGCCTGTGAATACCTGCAACACCCACATCAACAATACGTTCCACACGGTTTCCAAAAATTTCAGCAGTAACTGCGGCTTCCTCGGCAACCGGAAGATCGGATGTTCCTGCTGTAATAACAGCAATATACGTTGAGGGCACCGGTATTTCTACACGTTTAATGGTTATTGTCCGTGATACAGGATTGTATTCTGCACCCGGATAAATTCCTTTCACTTTATCAACCATTTCTTCAGTTACCCGGGTAGCAAGAATATTGGTTTTCCTGCTAAGCATATATTGAATAATTCCTGCCACCTGTTCCGGAGTTTTACCCTGGCCGAAAATCACTTCAGGATATCCTGTACGAAGCTCGCGGTGATTGTCGATGGTAGCATAACCAAGCTCCTTTGAATTAAGATCTCTTAATTGTTCCAGTGCATCGTTAACTTCAACAGATCCGTTCCTGACGTCAGAAAGCAGTTTGAAAATAAAATCCCGGTTCATTGTACTTTTGTTTGATAAGGTTTCACTCATTCAAATTCACCTTTTTAGCAAGTTCCTTCTCTACTTCACGGTATACATGACTTACAGGAATTCCTTTTGTACGTGCAATTTTAATGCAGTCTTCGTATTCAGGTTTTGACTTTATACACACTCCCTGATAGAATGCCGATTTAACGCTTACATCCCCGAATCTGGTGGTTACCTGCTCTATTTTACGCTCGAGCATCGTTTTATCGATGTTACATTTGCGAACTCCCAGGGTAGATGTTTCCCTGAAAAGCACTTCATTAACACGGTTTTCAGCGTCCGGTGTACAAAGTACGGATAACTTTACTGCCGGTCGCGATTTCTTCATGATAATGGGTGTAATAAATACATCCTTAGCCCCTGCAGAAAACAATGAATCTATGATATAATCATAGAATTCAGGGTTCATGTCATCGATATTGCATTCTATAATAAAAGATGGGACAGTTTCGCTTTCATCACTTACTGTATTACAAAGGAAAACTCTCAATACATTAGGTATGGTGGCGTCTTTTGATCCGATACCGTAACCTGTTTTTGTAATAGTGAAATCCGTTTTGTCTGTAAACTTGTTAACACAGGCAGCCACAATAGCTGCCCCTGTCGGTGTAGTTGCTTCATAATCAACCGTTCCCTTTCTTACCGGAATATTTTTAAGTATTTCGGCGGTTGCCGGTGCCGGTACCGGATAAATACCATGAGCGCATTTAACAGTTCCCCCACCAAGTTCCACTGTTGAACACAAAATTTCATCCGGTTCAAGATAGTGAATACAGATCGCTGCACCAACGATATCCACAATGGAATCAATAGCTCCGACTTCGTGAAAATGGACCTCATCGACAGTCTTATTATGAATTTTAGCTTCAGCCTCGGCAATCCTGAGAAAAATTGACTGACTGATATCTTTAACCTTCTGGTGCAGGCTTGAATTTCTAATAAGTTCTTTTATTTGAAGATAGGAATGATGTTGATGTTCATGTTCATCATGACCATGGTGATGATGCGACCCATCAAGATGCTCGTGCGCATTATCTATTACCACCTGGACCCTTGTTCCGGAAATGCCTTTTCTTTTCTCTATCCCGATATGTAAATCGTACCCGTGAACCGGTATTTTGGTAAGTTCTTTTTTAAGGTATGCAGGATCAACTCCCAGGTCGATCATGGCACCCAGGTTCATATCTCCCGAAATACCCGCGAAACAATCGAAGTATAAGATTTTCATGCAGTGAAATTACAATATATTTGTGAAAAAAGATGTCTGCCAGGATTCCCTTCCTGACAGGTCCTGAAGATCTGTCATTAAGCGACGGGGCTTTCAAGACTGCATGACTGCATGACTGCACAACCGCACGACTGCAGGACTGCAAGACTGACGGACCTATTTAGAACTGTTCCAAATTACCTCATTCATAGGCAAATATGTAGCAAATTAGATATTTTTGACACTGTTTTATTTGTAACAGGGTAACAATACATTCTACTATGAAAAGGAGAGATTTTTTAAGAAACTCAGTGGGTTTTGGTGTGCTGTCAGGAGCTGCTCTTTCTTTAGGGAATTTCAATGAACTGGTTGCAGGCGAAACCGGGGCCATGCAGTTACCTTATGATATGGTTGCTATTAAGGGAGGCGAAGCTGCCGAAATGTTCGATAAAGGAATTGCCTCACTTGGAGGAATGAAGCAGTTTGTAAAAGCAAATCAGACTGTAGTGATTAAACCCAATATTGGTTGGGATTCTGCACCGGAACGAGCCGCGAATACAAATCCTGATCTTATTGCCAGCATTGTTGAGCATTGCCAAAGAGCTGGTGCCAAGGCTGTTTATGTATTCGACAATACGTGTGCCGAAGGTGTTCGCTGCTATAAAATGAGCGGTATCGAGGATGCAGTAAAACGGGCCGGCGGAACCATGGTTTCAGGTCGAAGCGAAGGGTATTACCATGAGGTAACCCTACCAAAGAGCAAGAAACTTAAAACCGCCAGGGTACATGAACTCATACTGGAATCCGATGTGTTCATTAATGTTCCTATTTTGAAAAATCATGGCGGCTCAACCTTATCTGTTGCCATGAAGAATATGATGGGAGTGGTATGGGATAGGGAATTCTGGCACAGAAATGACCTGCATCAGTGTATAGCTGATTTTGCAGCATACAGGAAACCCGATCTTAATATTGTGGATGCTTACCGGGTCATGAAGCGCAATGGACCCCGCGGTGTTTCGGTAGCCGATGTTGCTACAATGAAATACCAGATCATTGCCAAAGATATTGTTGCTATTGACACAGCTGCAGCAAAAGTTTTTGGTATCGATCCGGGGCAGGTTAAACATATTGCATTGGCTGAACAGCTGGGTGCCGGAAGCAGTAATATAGATGCTATGAAGGTAAACAGGATAAGTGTGGGAGCATGAAGCAAAAAAATCTCAGGTCCGTTAGGGTTATCTTTGCAGTTGCTTTTGTTCTTGCCATAACAGCTCTCTTTGTCGATTTCAGGGAACTTATACCTACAAAATGGGCTGGCCCTGTATTATTCCTCCAGTTTGTCCCTTCAATTATTAAATTCGTTACTATTCCTGCGCTGATTACTGCAGGATTTATATTTGTGCTTATCCTGTCCGCTCTGTTCGGTCGGGTTTATTGTTCCGTTATTTGTCCGTTGGGCATTTTCCAGGATGTCATTTCACGGATATCAAAAAAGATCGGTTTGATCAAACGATATAAATTCAGAAAAGCGCTGAATTATCTGAGATATCCATTCCTTGCCCTAACAG
>DATAEX010000536.1:0-12595 GCA_036257765.1 Bacteroidales bacterium | reverse complement strand
TCTGTTCAATGCATCCATGGATTCGGAAACCGGAGTGGTTTTATCAGGCCAATGTATTTGATACAGATCGATATAGTCGGTTTCAAGCCGTTTCAGGCTTTCTTCGCATTCTTTCATAACCGCCTTTCGGGATGCAAACTTGTGCATGTTTATCGGGCGTCCTGAATTATCAGTGCTTGTAAAAAAGAAATCACCCTCTGTAATATCCCATCTCAAACCGAATTTTGTAAGGATTTCAATTTTACTTCTGTCAAGACCTTTAATGGCTTCACCTACAATTTCCTCACTTAAACCCTGCCCGTAAGCTGGTGCGGTATCAATTGAAGTTACACCCATGTCATATGAAGCACGGATTGCATGAAGAGCATCCTTACGGTCAGCTCCGCCCCACATCCAGCCACCTATGGCCCATGCTCCGAATGTGATAACAGAAACTTTCAGATTTGATTTGCCCAGCGTGCGTTTTTCCATATATTATGTTTATAACAAATATAATTCAAAATTCACCTTGAATAAAAAAGGCGATCACAATGGATCGCCTTTTACATACTTGCAAATTATTCCTATTTTTTCTTGCCTTTTTTTGTCGTAATCACAATCACGCCTTCATAATCCTTATCAGTGTATTTTTTTATGCCTTCGCCTTTAATTACATTCATACTTTCAATATCATCTGGATTTATAGTGTTCATAAACTCTTTTTCAGTATGATTTATACCGTCGACAATATATAGAATTCCTGAATGTTCCGGTTCACCGGAATGCCTTATGATTATTTTTTGATCTTTACTTAAATCCAATTCATCAGCACCTCTTCGTGTAATAATTTTCACATGCTTCACGGAATCATCAGTTTCATTTATTTCCTCAATTACGGCATCTCCGTCGATAACATGAACTGAATATCCCGATTCTCTGAATCTCTCCGTATGGCGCTCATCATCGTTTTCGACGCGCACCCTCACGTCACGTCTTTCTCCGTCCCTGTGCCGCACTACGTCTCCATCATCATCAATAATGATAATATGACTTTGACCGCCGCCGCTATGCCTTATTATTTGCGGATCATGTATAACATCCTCACCGGTTATGATCTCTTCCTTTTCAGTTACAATAGTATCATTGGGATTGTCCTTACTGATCTTTTTTATGATGGTCTTTTTTATTATAGTATCAGGTGGGGTAGAGACCTGATCACCAGGATAATCCTTAGTTGTATTGACCACGGAAAAAGTGTCGGTACCCGATGGGTCTTCTTCACTTAAAACTCCGTTAAATGCTGAAGTCAGAAGAAATATTAAAGTTGCTACAGGCAGGATTGCCAGTAGTTTTAGAAGGGATTTCCCCTGTGTTTTGGTTTTTGTAATCATTGTAATTCTTTTTTTAATTAATGAATGGTTAAAACTTGAAGAAAGAATCACAAGTCTTTCTTCAGCAATCTGATTGATCAGAAGCGCCTGATACTTGATCCGGTTAATTCCGGTTTTAAGAGCGCCGTCGTCAGCCAGATATTCATGTACAAGTTGCATTGAATTTTTAATCATCCAGACAAACGGATTAAACCACATTACGGCCGTTAGTAGTTCAATGACCAGAATGTCGAATGAATGCAACTGATATACATGGATTTTTTCATGAGTAATTATTTGCTCCAGGTCTTCATCATCTGCTGCTATGGGTTGAACAAAAATCCACCGAAAGAATGAGAGTGTGTTTCTGAAACCATGATTATATAGCAGAACACAATCCGAAAAATGCACTTTGTAAGATATTCTGTATCGGATTGCCAGCAGGGAGAGAATGATCAGAATGCGTAAAATGAATAATATGGTTACAAATAAATAGGTCCAAATGATTAAGGTGATTGGATCCGAATTTTTGATCTTTTCCCATAGTCCATTGGTTCTGGTTATGATTGGGGCACCCGATTCGGTAGTCGTGTTAGCAATAACAAGAACAGTTTCGTTATTTTGAGCAGGCCATTTAATTCCTGTCTCTATTTTATATCTGGTAAGAGGGATCAATAAAGAAAGTATTATGGAAGCAATCAGATATATACGTGCATGCCGGAAATTCATGTTTTTTCTGAAAATAACCGCATAAGCGGTATAGAATAAACCCAGGCAGACCGATACAATCAGAATATACTGTATGTAGTTCATTTCAGCTTTTCTTATTGTTGATTTCTTTTTCAACTATTTCTTTCAGCTCTTCCAATTCAGCCAGGCTTATTTCCTTACTCTTCACAAATGTTGAAACAAGCTGGTTTACCGAGCCGTTAAAAAGTCCCCTGAATGTATCCTTTAATACATATTGGGCATATTCTTTCTGTGAAACAACAGGAAAATACACATGAGTCTTGCCATAAGTCTTATGCGAAACATACCCCTTTTTCTCCAGTACTTTAATTACTGTTGCTACTGTATTATAGGCCGGTTTAGGATCAGGCAGATTATCGAGAATATCGCTTACCGCGCCTTCCTTGATTTGCCATAGCGCCTTTAAAAGATCTTCCTGTGCTTTAGTTATTTCTTTCATCAGAGAGGGTTCAATATTAATTTCCAAAACAAATATATACTATAAAAATTAATTTCCTACTACAATTATAGTTAAAATTTCTAAAAATGAGTCCAATCCCACATGAATAACCTACATTCCAGCTTGTTAACTCCTCCTTAAGAGTAATTTTTATTTAACATAATCAGACCACCCCGCCGGGGTGGGGGGACCCCGGCGGGGTGGTATTAGGGGTGTATATTCTAATTGACAGGCAGGAACACAATACTTTTTTAAATGGAGTGTTGATCCGTTTTTGAAAAGCTTTATATTTAAAGTCTCAAATTCACGCACCCGACAACTAAATATCAAAACATAAATCTTTAAAATCCATGAAAAAAGTATTTGTTCTGGTTCTTGCATTTTCCGCAGTATGGGTTTCATGTAAACAGAAACCTACCGAAAAGGAAGAGACCTTTAAAAGAGAGCCCTGGGGCCAGGTTGACAATATGAGTGTTGAACTGGTGACGATGACTAACCCAAACGGCATGACCATTAAAATAACCAACTATGGTGGCATTATCACTTTTGCAGGTGTTCCGGATAAAAACGATAGTATCGGAAATGTTGTCCTTGGGTTTGACAACCTGGCTCAGTATAAACTCGAACATCCTTATTTCGGAAGCCTAATTGGCCGTTACGGCAACCGTATCGGCGGAGCAAAATTTAATCTTAATGATACTGTTTATACTCTGGCTGCAAACAATGGTCCCAATACCCTCCATGGCGGGATCAAAAGCTTCGGAAAACAGGTTTTTAATATCGATACCCTTTACTCCATTGGCGATTCCTCAGTATTAAAATTGTCGCGGCTAAGTCCGCATATGGAAGAAGGATTCCCCGGTAATCTGCAGGTTTCCGTTACATACACTCTTACGCCGGATAATGAAATAGTCATAGAATATGAAGCCGAAACCGACCGGCCTACTGTGTTGAACCTTACCAATCACAGCTATTTCAATCTGACCGGAGGTAAGGAATCCATACTCGGACATGAGCTTACTCTGTTTGCGGACTCAATTACACCTACCGATGATCAGCTAATACCTACAGGAGACCTTGCGTCCGTAGCCGGGACACCATTTGATTTTACTTCGCCGCATGCAATAGGTGAAAGGATTGAGAATGTTCCGGGGGGATATGATATCAATTATAAACTCAGAAACACAACCGGTGAATATGTGAAAGCAGCTGAAGTTTTCGAACCGACAACAGGCAGGGTATTGGAGGCATTCACCACTGAACCGGGAGTTCAGCTCTATTCAGGTAATTTTCTTAATGGCCAGTTAAAAGGTCATGATGGTATTATTTATAACAAGCACTTTGGATTCTGCCTGGAGATGCAGCATTTCCCAGATTCACCCAACAAGCCGCAGTTCCCATCAACCGTGCTGAATCCGGGTGAAAAATATACTCAGAAAACCGTGTATAAATTCTCGGTAAGATAATTTTTGTTGTAGAGACGCGATTAATCGCGTCTCTACGAAATTTATTCATACCGTAACGCGTCTGCCGGATTCATTTTGGCTGCACGGTAGGTTTGCCATAAAATTGTAATGAAGGCAATTGAAAGAGAGATCAACAAAGATGAAAGAAATACCCACCCTGATATTTCGGTACGGTAAGCAAAATGCTGAAGCCACTTGTGCATGGCATACCATGATGCAGGCACTGCTACGCAGAAAGCAATAATGATCCACATAAGAAACTGCTTCGACAGTACCATCAAAATATCGGAAGGCTTGGCACCGTTCACTTTTCGGATCCCTGTTTCCCTGGTTCTTCGCTCCACAGCATTTGTGGATAGCCCGAAGAGACCCATGAGAGCAATAACCAGTGATATAAAAGAGAACATACTGATAAGCGAATGAGCCTGATCGTCCTTGCTATACCTGAGGTGAAGTTCTTCATCTACAAAAGTCATTTCTATGGGATCATCAGGATATACGGAATTCCATAATTTTTTGATGTCACTGATTGTACCTCTGTTGTCACCTGTTTGTAACCTTATGGCAAGGTATTGAATGATTTGAGAGTTGAGAAAAATTGCCATAGGTTGAATATTATCATAAAGCGACCGCATGTGAAAGTCACGGAAGACACCGATAATTTTTAATCTCACAGGATTTGGACTATCTGTAACAATTAACTGATCCAAAGCATCTTCAGCCTTAAGAAATCCCATTTTTCTGATTGCAGTTTCATTCACAAGGATTGCCGAACTGTCACTGGCAAATTCAGGTGAAAATGTTCTGCCAGCCAGCATTTCAAGACCAAGCGTTTCAGCAAGCCCATCCTCACCCTGGATTGTTTCGAGATCAAATTTTTCATCCGAACCTGGCATTTTGTAATAGCTGAGCCACCACTGAGAAGTGGGAGGAATGTAATTTGCTCCCGATGCGGTTAATACACCAGGAATTTTTTTCAACTCTTCTAAAAATAATTTGTACTTGTTGGTCTGACGCCTCCCGAAAGTTATTGTTTGTTCTTCGCCATCATTGGTTTGAGGTACATCGAGCGACAATAATTCTTCTTTTCTGTAGCCAAGATCTTTATCGCGCGTTAGCCGGAGCTGCTTTTGCATGATGAAAAGACAGATAAGTAAACCGGCCATAACGCTGAACTGGAAAATGAAAAGAATGCTTCGTGCAGGAATCAGATTTCTTACAACAGGTAATTTGTTTCTTAAACTTTCTACCGGCTTAATACGTGATACGTTAATTGTTATGTAAATACTTGAAAGGAATCCTAGTAAAAAAACCACCGCAAGGAATGATGTTAGTAGGCCGATATTTGAAAATATACCTTTGTAAACCAAAAATCCCAGGTGCGATTTGAACCAGGGTATGGATAGTTCAACTATCATCAGGGATATTTGAACAGCAAGCACAAAAACAATAAGGAATTCTGTACTTACCAGCGATACAAGGTCAGTACCGAATGCACCGACAATTTTTCTTATACCAAATTCTCTGATCCTCTGATATGAAAGGGACAAAGAAAGCAGAATGAAATTAATCACAGCGATGATTAATACCAGTACAGCAATCGACGCAAAAATGATTACCCTGGTGATGCTCCCCTGTGGTTCCATTATCGCTCCGGGGTTTTTAGAATACAAATGTATCTTGGTCAGCAACTGTAAAGAATAATTGGCATTATCAAGATTTTCCGGATTGTACTTTTTTTTAAAAGCCGGCAATCTTTGCGAAACAGTTTTCATATGTTCGGGCTGCTTCAGCAGGAGGTAGGTTTGCATGGAATTGGCCCCCCAGTGGGTGAACATTCCTTCACCCATAGTTTTCCGGCCAAATTTCATTGAAGTTATGCAGTTGGCATGAAAATGGGACTGCTCAGGAAAATCCTGGTAAACGCCCTCAATAGTAAAAGTATAATTGCCGTTAAAAAGACGTAGCGTAATTGTTTTTCCCATTACGTCAGTACTGCCAAAATGCTTTTTTGCCATCGTTTCGGAAAGCATAATCTTATCGGGTGATCTGAGAATTTCAGACGGATCGCCCGCAATGACCGGGAAGGTGAAAATGTCGAAGAATGTTGAATCGGCATACAGAGCATTATATTCTTTAACGAAGCTGTTGCTTTTCACTACATAAAAACCCGCCCAGTCAAGCCGGGCAAATCGAACGATCTTTTCAATTTCCGGAAAAAAATCCACCATCGCATCAGTCATAACATAAGGAGTGTATGACCAATCACCATGCATGACTATTGCTATCTTTTCTTTCTTCTCATGAAGTTTATCAAATCCCGTTTCAAACCTTACGTGCAAGAGAATAATAAAGCAACAGGCAAGCCCAAGGGAAAGGCCCGCAATGTTAATAATCGAATACAATTTGTTTTTCCAGAGGAATCTGAAAGCCAGACGAAGATTAAGTCCCATAGCAATTTAAAGTTTGTGTATTCATAACCAAAGAAATGCCAAAAAGTAAACATTCAGATAATCAAAGTATTTGAGAAAATAAACATGATGTTATGTTGGATTTTCCAACAAGGAATGTTTATATATCAGACAATTTTTTGAAATTTACCTGTATAAACGCATTCTAAAAAGAAATGAAGCGAAAAGGCAGGGTGCTTATTGTTGATGACAATGTCGATCTTCTGGCAGGAATGAAGCTATTCCTGGGTCCCCATGTTGAGTCAGTGACAACTTTGAAAAATCCTAATCTGATCCCTGAGACCCTCAGGCGGGAGGTTTTTGATGTGATCCTGCTTGATATGAATTTTACGGGAGGTATTAATTCGGGCAATGAAGGTCTATACTGGATGAAACGAATCATGGATATGCAGCCCCTGGCATCAGTGCTTCTGATCACTGCATTCGGCGATGTTGAATTGGCTGTAAAAGCTATGAAAGAAGGCGCCACTGATTTTATCCAGAAGTCGTGGGATGAAGAAAAGATCCTATCGACCATAATATCAGCCATCGCACTGGGTCAATCAAAAAAGGAAATTCAAGATCTCCGGCAAAAACAAAAGCATCTGAATGAGGGTGCTTCAAGGCAGTTTATTTTCTGTGAGCCTGTTTCTGAATCAATGAAGTCAGTGACAAGAGTTGTTCAGAAGGTGGCTCCTACCGATGCCAATATTCTGATACTCGGAGAAAATGGCACCGGGAAAGAAGTTGTTGCCAGAGAATTGCACAGATTATCATCGCGGAATGACGAAATTTTTGTTTCCGTAAATATCACAGCCATCCCTGAAACTCTTTTCGAAAGCGAGCTGTTTGGTCATGTAAAGGGCGCGTTTACTGATGCAAAAGAGGCAAAAGCGGGACGATTTGAAATAGCCAATCACGGCACTTTATTTCTGGATGAAATAGGCAATCTGCCGTTATCGATGCAAACCAAGCTTTTATCTGTTCTACAGGAAAAAATGATTACCAGGCTTGGATCAGCGAATTCAATACCAATTGATTTCAGGCTAATTTGTGCTACCAACATGCCGCTTGAGAAAATGGTTGAAGACGGAACTTTCAGACGGGACCTGTTGTTCAGAATTAACACCATTGTGATAGAAGTTCCGCCTCTGCGTGAGCGACCCGAAGATATTCCTTCGCTTGTTGATTTTTATTCAAAATTGTTTGCTGAAAAATATCGCAAAAAAATTGTAGCTGTGGATGAAAAATCTATGCAACAACTTTTGCGTTTTTCCTGGCCCGGTAATGTCAGGGAACTTCAGCATGCAGTTGAAAAGGCCGTGATCTTATGTGATGAGGATATTCTTACGTTTGATGAGATAAGAACCCCCAAAACTGTTATGTCCGAAGGATTTAATCTGGACGATCACGAAATGGATCTTATCAGAAGAGCTATGAAAAAAAATCGCGGGAATATATCAGCAACTGCTGCAGCGTTAGGTATTAACCGTTCCACACTGTATGAAAAGCTCAGAAAATATAATATCCGGTAAATACAGTCTCAAGCTGGTTTTGCTTGTGGTCTTGCTATCCGGAGTGAGTTTGATACTTGGCTGGCTTGCTTTCGGATTACAAGCCTGGATTACATTTTACAATGTATTGATTCTATGGCTTATACTTTTGTCTCTTCTTTTATATCATATCAGAAAGATAAACAGAGATGTAGCCAGATTTTTTGAAGTTGTACAGGATCAGGACGCCGTACAACACTTCGACCTTTCAAAAAGCGATCCGGTTTTTATTCATCTGCACAGGCAGATGAATAAAGTAATTGAAAAACTTGCAGGAATCAGAAACGAAAAGGAAAAAGATTACCAGTTTTTCAGGACAATCTTTGACCATGCAGACATAGGACTGCTGGTTTATGATGAAAAGGGTCAGATCATTTTGATCAATAAAGCTGCTGATTCTTTGCTGGGAAAAGATGCCGATAACATATCTGGCACCCTTATTCCGGATAACCTTCAACCTGGCAAAAAAAGCCTTATCAGGATGGAACGGAACGGTGATACCATACAGCTGTCCTTAAGGAGCAGGAAGTTAAAAATTGGGGACAAAATCCTGATCCTTCTTTCGCTGCAAAATATCAGGCAGGAGCTTGAACAACATGAGGTCGAATCATGGCAGAAGCTTATACGGGTATTCATTCATGAAATCATGAATTCCGTGAGCCCTATCACTCTTACATCAACTGCTATAATCAGTATTCTGGAAAAAGAAGAAAATAAGAATCATCCGGCAGACATCATTGAAGGATTAAAGGCGATAATAAAGCGCAGCAAAGGAATTTCTGCATTTATGGATTCATATCGTCAGCTGTCCAATACTCCCATACCCGAATTTGACCATGTGTCAGCGGAAAGGATGTTTGATAATGTATCCAAATTAATGGCCAGTGATTTTCAGAACAGGAATATAGAATTTTCGGTTAATCTTTCTCCAAGGGATATAAAGATATGGTGTGATGAAAAGCTTATTGAGCATGTATTGATTAACTTGTTGAAGAATTCTGCAGAAGCACTTTCCGGTACTTCAACACCTGAAATCAGACTTTCATGCGTCTCGCTTATGGGAAGGGTTGAAATTGGTGTTTGGGATAATGGTCCCGGCATTGATACTGAAATCCTGGAAAATATTTTCGTGCCATTCTTTACAACAAAACCTGAAGGAACAGGAATCGGGCTCAGCCTGTCGAGGCAAATCATGAACCTGCACGGAGGAAGTATTTTTGTAAATTCAAAAAAAGGTGAAACCTGTTTTACATTAGGTTTCCCGGTGACACATTAACCTTTCAACCATGCGCCACATTTTATAGAGACAATAAATTTTGCGTCTCTATGATTTTCCCAACATTTCTGTCACCTGCTTTACCACATTTTCTGCAGTAAATCCAAATTTTTCATCCAGAATTTTGAAAGGTGCGGAATACCCGAAATGATCCAGCCCAAAAACCTTACCGTTCCTGCCGGCAAGTCCCTGCAATGTAACAGGTAATCCTGCAGTCAGTCCGAATACCGGAAGGTTTGGGTTGATTACTTCTTCCTGAGATGTTTTTGATTGATGCCGGAAGAGGCCTTCGGAAGGTGCAGAAACCACCCTTACCCTGATGCCTTTTTCCTCCAGTTTCTGAGCTCCAGCCATCTGTGTTGACACTTCCGAGCCATTTGCCAGTAAAATTACATCGGGATTTTCAACATCTTTAATTATATAAGCTCCTTTCGAAATTCTGGCAGCATCTGTAATTCGGGTCAGTGTTGGCACATTCTGTCTTGTCAGCAATAGAGCCGTCGGTGTCTTGTAATTTTCCATTGCAAGCTTCCATGCATAAGTGGTTTCATGGACATCCGCAGGCCTCAGGACAAGCATACTGTTATTGCCGTGATGGTTTTTCAGCTGTTCCATCAACCTGATCTGGGCTTCATGTTCCACCGGCTGATGTGTCGGGCCGTCTTCGCCAACACGAAAAGCGTCGTGTGTCCACACATATTTCACAGGTAATTCCATTAGCGCTGCGAGTCGCACTGCCGGCTTCATGTAATCGGAGAATACAAAGAAAGTACCACATGCTACAAATACTCCGCCATGCAGTGCAATTCCATTAGAAATGGCTGCCATTGTTAATTCCGCAACGCCGGCCTGAAGAAAAGCACCCCCAAAATCGCCTTTCGTGAATGCCTTTGTATTTTTCAAAAAACCGTCAGTTTTATCGCTGTTGGACAAATCGGCCGAAGCAACGATCATATTTTCCACATTCCTGGCAAGCCAGGCAAGAACAGTACTTGATGCTGCTCTGGTTGCAACATCATCTTTTTGTGCAATTTGTAAAGGATCTATATCCGGAGCCTTACCCGAGAAAAAAAGCTCGAGTTTTTCAGCAAGAACCGGATTTTCTTCCGCCCACTTCTTTTCCTGTTCTTTTTTCTTCTGCGCAGCAGCAGCCTTTTTTTCTAAAACCTGCCTGTAATATTCTGCTACTTCAGGAAAAATAACAAAGGGTTCAACAGGATTTCCTCCCAGGTTTTCGATTGTTTTTTCAAACGATGCGCCGGCCTCACCCAGAGGCATACCGTGAGTTGATGTCTGTCGTTCGAAACCAGATCCGTTTGGAGCCAGGGCTCCTTTACCCATTATGGTCTTACCAATGATAATTGTCGGACGTGTTTTTTCTCCGGTGGCCTTATATAAAGCCGCTCTGATTTCATCCTGGTCGTTACCATCAATTGTAATTACATGCCAGCCCCATGAGGTATATTTTGCAGCAGTGTCTTCGGCAGTCACCGCTGAAGTTGTCGTAGATAACTGAATATCGTTGGAATCATAGAACATGATCAGGTTGTGTAATCCCAGGTAACCAGCTATTCGGCCTGAAGCCTGCGAAATTTCTTCCTGGATACCACCATCCGAAATATAGGTATAGATCTTATGCGACATCCATTCGCCAAAACGGGAACAAAGAAATCTCTCTGCTATTGCAGCACCAACAGCCATAGTATGGCCTTGCCCAAGAGGACCAGAAGTATTTTCAATACCACGCGCAACATCAAGTTCGGGATGACCTGGAGTACAACTGCCCCATTGCCTGAAATTTTTTACATCATCGAGGGAGAAATTCCCCGTAAGAGTAAGTATCGAATATAGCATAGGGGACATATGACCCGGGTCAAGAAAAAACCGGTCCCGGTTTCGCCATTGCATATCGGCCGGATCCCAATTGAGAAACTCGGAATATAAAATATTAATATAATCAGCTCCTCCCATAGCGCCCCCGGGATGTCCCGACCTGGCTTTTTCAACCATGGCCGCTGAAAGGATTCGGATATTGTCTGCTGCTTTATTGATGACTTCTTTTTTCATTATGAAATTAATTTTATTTAATCATCATCATCCTTAGACTCCGCTTAGGATGACGGGTAGTATTTTCACTGTCGCCCTTCGACTCCGCTCAGGGTGACGGTTATCGACTCCGCTCAGGGTGACGGTCAACGACTCCGCCTGGGGTGACGATTGTGCTGACAAATATAAAATAAACTTCATCAACCGATTGCAGTGGTGGATGGATTTTTGATTTATTTTGAATTGTGCTGACAATATATGTATTTTTGATCCTTTATTAATCGCGAATTTAACAATGAGCCTTCAATGCGGTGTTATCGGAATTGCCAATACAGGCAAAACAACCATATTTAACTGTATGTCGAATGTGAAAGCAGAAACTTCCAATTTTGCTTTCACATCAAACAAGTCAAATATCGGGGTCATTTATGTGCCCGATCAGCGATTATATGAATTGGAAAAACTGGTGCCAACTAAGCGTGTAGTTCATGCTACTGTTGAAATCGTCGATATACCCGGCCTTACAAAAGGTGCTAACCAGGGAGAAGGCGTAGGTAATAAGTTCCTTGCCGATATCAGGAATACCGATGCATTGATTCATGTTCTGAGATGTTTTGACGATGATAATCTTCCTCATGTTGAAGGTTCTGTTGATCCGGTAAGAGATATCGAAACCATTGATTTTGAGCTTCAGGTTAAAGACCTGGAAAGCGTGGAAAAGAAATTGCAAAGACTCGATAAAATGGCAAAATCGGGTGATAAAGATGCCAGACATGGTATTGAAGTACTCCATAAGGTAAAGACTAAACTGGAATCTTTCGGCAATGTGAGGGATTTAAAACTTGACAGTCTCGAAAAGAAATATATTGATGATTTGTTTCTTCTGACTGTGAAACCGGTAATGTTTGTTTGCAACGTTGATGACGCATCGGCTGTAAACGGGAATTTCCATGTTGAAAAAGTTAAAGAACATTTGAAAGACCGGCATGTTGAAATACTCGTTGTTGCTGCGCGTCTCGAAGCAGAAATTGCGGATTTCGAAAATGATGATGATAAAATGTTATTCCTTTCTGATGCCGGATTGAATGAACCCGGTGTGAACCGTATTATCCGCTCAGCCTACTCGATGCTCAACCTTTTATCATTTTTTACCGTAGGACCTGATGAAATAAGAGCATGGACAATTCATAAAGGAATGACTGCACCTCAGGCGGCCGGAGCTATTCACAGTGATCTTGAACGGGGTTTTATCCGGGCAGAAGTAAT
>DATAEX010000499.1:0-5896 GCA_036257765.1 Bacteroidales bacterium | reverse complement strand
ATTAGGAATTAGGAATTAGGAATTAGAAACTCTATATTCAACTAAATTCTAACCAAATATGCCCTATGAAACCAAATCTTATTAAAGAAAAGTCATTTCACTTCGCCGTCGCTGTTGTGAATCTTTCAAAAACCATTCAATCCAGAGACAGGGAATTCGTATTAAGCAAACAATTCTTAAGAAGCGGAACCAGCATTGGAGCCTGTGTTCGTGAAGGAATAAATGCAGAAAGCAAATTAGATTTTATACATAAACTAGGTATTGCACAAAAAGAATGCGATGAGACTTTATATTGGATCGACTTAATGTGCGCTACTACTTACATAACTCAAAGCGAAAACAATATAATAAAAAACAAAGCTGAAGAACTTATGCGTATAATCCGATCTATCATTCTTTCTTCAAAGAAGAACTTAGATTCTTCTCATTCATAATTCATAATTTATAATTCATAATTAAACTCACTATGTTTTCAGGTATAGTAGAAGAATCAGCTAATGTAATTTCTCTTGAAAAAGATCAGGAAAACCTCCACATCACCCTTAACTGCTCGTTTGTAAATGAGCTGAAGATCGATCAGAGCGTATCGCATAACGGTGTTTGCCTCACGGTAGTGAAAAAAACCGCCGACAGCTATACCGTCACTGCAATAAGGGAAACTCTGGATAAAAGCAATCTCGGAATGCTCAAAGTGGGTTCCGGGGTCAACCTCGAACGCAGCATGAAAATGGATGGCCGTCTTGATGGTCATATCGTCCAGGGGCATGTCGACCAGACCGCCGTTTGCACCGCGGTTAAAGAAGCCGAAGGAAGCTGGTACTATACATTCGAGTATGAACCTGCCCGGGAAGATTACATGACGGTCGAAAAAGGTTCGGTTTGTGTGAACGGAGTCAGCCTTACGGTGGTCAATTCAAAGGATAAATCGTTCCAGGTGGCTATCATACCCTATACTTACGAACATACGAATTTCCACGAATTCCGGGTCGGCACTGTAGTCAACCTTGAGTTCGATATTATCGGAAAATATATCGCCCGGATTGTTAAACAGCAATTGGGAAAGTAGCTGTTTCTTCAGCCGATTGAATCCGCATCGGAATTCATGGTTTGCTAAGCGTAGTTTGCAACAATAGCCGTCAAGTTAACTTCTTTTTAGCTCGGATAAATTTAAATCAGGAACGCTAATGCCCCTTTAGGGGCAAAATCTTTGTAGGAAACGTTTATATTTGTTTTATATCCAGCAGCGTAGCTGCGAAATAAAACAAACCACGGCAAATACCTACACCCAACTTTATGTCCAGATAATTCGGTTAGCGTCTTTCAGCAGAGATATCGCCCCCCTGGGGCTCATGGGGATATCAGGTTGACGGCTATGGTCGCAGACTTCGCCCAGCAAGAGAATTAGGAAAATAACTCTTTTTGCCACAGGCGTACAGACAAGGCATTGCCTTGTCTCTACAAATAGTACATTTTAAACACATTTGGGGAAATAATTCCTTCTTCAGCTTTTGTGATTGGCATCGGAATTCATGGACTCAACAAACGACGGATCGATATCGATTGTAAGATTGTAGTCAAGGGCGTTAATACTGATAGCCAGTTTATGCATGCCTTTTACATGAAGAATCTTTCCCCTTAGTCCTTTCAACGTTCCCTGTACGATCTGAACTTCCTCCCCTTTTTCATAATCCCTGAAATTGGTTGACATAGGGACTGCGGCACCCAATAGTATTTTCAGGTTACGGATCTGCCAGTCAGGAATAGGTACAGGCACGCCGCAGAAATGCACGATCTTAACAACTCCGGGAATCTGTAATACGGGCAAATGTTCTTTGGGTCTGATATGAACAAAAATGTACGACCTGATCAGCGGGATTTCAACTTTCTTTTTCCGGTCGCTCCATTGCCGGAGCGTGAGAACAAGCGGAAGGTAATGATCAATTCCAAGTTTTGTCAGCTCCGACGCTACTTTCTTTTCTGCTCTTGAGTGTGTGTAAGCTGCGTACCAAACGGGTGCGGTTGGTGGCATAACGTATAGGGCTATTTTTCGCAAATTTAGAGTTTTTAGGTGTCAATACAACGAGGCGATTCTTAATATCCCTTTTCAGCGCTCGTAAAACTCCCCTGCAAACAACTCAACAATCCTCTCTGCTGTATGTCCGTCCCATAATTCCGGCCGGGCAGGTACAGCGCCGCTTTCAAGCGTATGCCTGAATTCATTGCGGATCCTTTCAACATTATTTCCCACAAGTACCGAGGCGCCGCCATGTTCACGCAGGGTGACCGGTCGCTCGGTATTCCAGCGGAGTGTAAGGCACGGTGTGCCAAGGATACAACATTCTTCCTGTAATCCTCCACTATCGGTGAGCATGATTTTAGCTCCCATGTTGAGCCTGAGCATATCGTGATATCCAAGGGGATGAAGAAGCAACATGTTTTTTGTGGTTTCAGCCTTGCCCCATAAGCCGAAGAGTGTGAGTTGTTTCATGGTGCGCGGATGAACCGGCCATATGACCGGCATAATGTTTGAAACATCGTTGATAAGGAACTGCAGCAACGGATCCATTACATCCCTGTTGTCGACATTGGAATGCCTGTGAAGGGTAACGACCGCAAAGCCTTTTGAAAAATCAATGTCCGGTCTTTTTCCAGTATCCGCAATGCGATTCCGGGCAATAATATCAAGTATTTCAAGAGCTTCTGTTTTAGCCCTGTTGGCTTCAAGAGTGTCGATCATAATATTCCCGACAAAACGGATCTTCTCTTCCGGAACGCCTTCTTTTCTCAGGTTGTCACCTGACATGCGGTCGGGTGTAAGCAACAAATCACTCAGCCTGTCGGTCACCAGCCTGTTTATTTCCTCGGGCATCGTCATATCACCTGAACGCAATCCCGCTTCAATATGACAGCATTTAACAAGTTCCTTTTTTGCAGTCACCGAGCATGCCAGCGTGGCGTTAACATCTCCGACCACCACTACCCAATGTGGCTTGATATGGTTAACGACCTTTTCAAATGCCATCATGGTTCGGCCTACCTGTTCGGCGTGCGAGCCCGATCCGATTTCGAGGTTAATATCCGGTTCCGGAATGCCCAGTTCATGAAAGAAATTTTCTGAAAGACGGATGTCGTAGTGCTGGCCCGTGTGAACGAGGTAATGTTCAACAAAACGATCGGGGTGAGTTTCATTGTGTTTCTTAATAGCGGCTACCAGGGGGGCGATTTTCATGAAGTTCGGACGAGCGCCGACAACGGAGATTATTTTCATCGGTTGGATTTTGTTTAATACTTAACAAAAATACGTGAATTATCCGGTACTATACGGGACATGCAGCTGAATGTTTGAAAATTATGATGAAGGACCTGTTCGCTTCGGTGTAAGAGGTTTTTTTATTAATAAGCAGCTGATTGTTCATAATATTTTTGCTTGTCAGAAACAATTTTATTTAATTTGACGTAGTTCTGATCAAGCCTTATCAAGTTAATCAAAACCGTTCATGAAAAGGATTTTGTTACTTCCGCCCAGGATTACCGCACGTTTAACTGACAACAGGGGCCTCCTCTTAAGGATTATCCTGATGACACTTGTTCTTATAACAGCGCTCTATACAAAGGAATATAAAGGCTTGCACCAGTTGATTATCAATAACCATGTGGGTGGGGTAATGTATGTGCTGTTCGGCAGCCTTTTGTTTTCAGTATTGTTCCCGGGATTGAAATATTACTGGCTCGTATCTATGGCCTTTGGTTTAACCTGCATGCTGGAGTTCATTCAGTATTTCCAGTTTCCCTTCATGGTTCAGCTTACCCGTATCAAAGCCTTCGCCTATCTTTTCGGTGTAAGCTTCAACCCTGTAGATTTCATTTATTACGTTGCGGGAGCGCTATTATCGGTTTTTGTCCTTTCCGCCATCATGCTCACCGAAGTCACATCCACAGCTATGCCAAATAAAGCGCAACCTGGTTCCCCGCAACGCTCGCAAAATCCGTCATTGCAAGGACCGAAGGAACGAATCAATATGTCCGAACAGGCACACCCTATAACAATTGCCTGATTTCAGATACGCAAAAACCTTTCCCTTTCCCCAATGTTATTTCCTGTATGAAAGCTCTCCTTAATCCTAAATTCTGGCTGATCCTGGGACTTGTCTTTCTCGTTCTTGCACCGGCCCTAGGCCATCTTGCCCATGCCGGCATCCTGAACTGGGATCCCAAGGATGAACGCCCTGTTCGCATGATCCTCCATGGCGGGGCCGCCTTTTTTATTGTTATCGGAATAATAATCCTTTCCCTGAAAAAGAAGAAACCATAAATTCTGGAGGAATTTTCATGGGACTTACCCCATACCGGCCCACGGTGCTTTGACTAATGTTAGTAATATCCGCGAAAATCTGCGAGAAACATCCCCCACACCTTTATAACAAAATACTTACACCAAAAGTACATTCCAAATACCCTACCCTGATCTTAACAGGATCAGAATCCGAAAATAAAGAGTAGTTACCATCATTTCCGCTGAAATGCCTGAACTGCAAATCAAAACGGAATAGCATGGAATTGTTTAAAAGTGATTTTACGCCCGTTCCAATGAATACTACCGCCAGGGGCGTACTGTAAATTTTTGCAGCCGTACGGTCAACCGGAAAAGCACCATTGGAAAAACCGGCCCCTGCTGAAATAAAGGGCAAAGTGTAACCGGCTGGACTAAAGCAATACTCGGTACGGCCGGCAAATATTACACCGTAATCATCCTCTGTAATCGTTGCAAGAACTTCATTACCAAGCCCAAAATGGTCGTTGAAAAAATAAATCCCTCGTACGGGAACCGATAGCATGGTCATGCTCTCGTAACCTTTTCCCCTGATCAGCTGCAACGAAAGTGCAGGCGACAATTCGAACTTTCTCTTCAGGGAAAGCTCAGCTGGTTTTTCTTCCTGTGCTTGCATTCCCGTGATCAGCAAAAGTGCTGCTGCAAACAAAATAAAATTTTTCATGGTTGACAAATTTATGGTTAGACCGGTTGAGTCTTTTGAAAAGATTGGAGATTCTGTACAAAGCATTTCACCACATTCCGGAACATGATTGCAAGCACAACAGGCATTAATCCTCCCGGTACCGGAACTACAAAAGAAGCAATCCCGTTTACCGATTCAGGGTTCACACCTCCTTTTATTTCGGGAATGAGTTTCGAAGGGTCGTTTTTTGCCGGAACCTCACCGGTGAGGTTAGAGTAAATATCAATTATTCCAACTCCCTCTTTCAGCCATTCCGGGCGAATGAAATCCGGTTGTTTGGATACAACAACCAGGTAATCCGCCCTCGGCAATATCCGGTTCAATTCTGAGGAGGCTGAACTGATAACGGAAAGTGTGCTGTGCGATGGTACCGATGCCATAAGTGCAGTCCGGGAAACCATGTTTACCAGAGGATTTTCATAAAACTCCTGATCAAGCACCATCACCCATTCTGAGTTCCGGCGAACCTGATGTTCATAATAATTAAAGATATAGTTCAGAGCGGCAGGAAGGCACATGGTGAAACTTTTGTCGCGGTATCCCGGGAAGAGAAGTTGCATCATGTTCTCAGGATGGAATCCCTCAGCCTCCTTTTCAGGATTAATCCTGCTCATTGCCCTGAGGGGATTGATCCACCGGGGCAGCGGCTGTAATAATTCAATCGCATGGACATCAGGATTCCGGTTTAAGTCATCGATCACATGAAGGAGTTCCTTTTCCCCGGAACTGTCGGGCATGATGGTATTATACACCTTGAAACCGAGTGCTTCAGCTGATTTTACATGAAAAGGTATGTTATATTTTCCCAGAGGAACATTCATATAACCAATAAAGGCAATTCCTGGCACCTGTATCACAGTTTTTTTCCACTCTGCGATCTC
>DATAEX010000471.1:0-3943 GCA_036257765.1 Bacteroidales bacterium | reverse complement strand
TTCTTCATCATCACTTATCTGATACCAAAGAGAAAAATAAGAAACACTTAAAACAACACATTTAAGTGATGGCATTCTGTCAATAAATTTCAAAGTAATTTCAGCATCGTAATAAAGTGATTGATTGACATCACTGAGATTAAAACCGATATAATTAAAATAGTCGGGATTTATATCGTAAAGCGACTGAGAAGAACCTAATACGAGAACATTGATCCGTCCAAGACTGTTCTCGAAAAATTGCCTTTTTTTTGCATAAGAATTAGGAATTTTTCTAAGCTGAAGCTCAATGAATCCCAGTATAATTAAAAAAGGCAAAATGAGAAGCAACACTTTTTTTATAAAAATGAAAACTTCCTTTTTCATAATCTTAGAATTGGAAATAAATAAATTGCCGTTCTTCATAAACGCCCAGCACTAAAATGATCAGTACAACTGCATAATAAACACTCCATCTTATGAGAGCAGGTTTTGCTGACAGCCATTGTGGAATACTCAAATACTTTTGTTTATACTGAATAAATTCCATGAATACTATTAAAAGAAAGGCCAGAATTAACTGTGAATTAGACAATCCCAGATTGAGATTCAAGGGAATATTATTAGCAATTTTATAGAAATCTTCATTTAAGCCGGTAATGGAGCTCTTTATTATGTAAAGAGCATCATGAGCAGAATTCGCGCGAAAAAAAATCCACGCGAAGCTGACCAGTATAAAAACTAATATGGTTTGAAAAAACCTGTGTACTTTAGGAAATTTGTCAAGCCCAACGAACCTGTTTATGTTTGAGCGAAGGTTTTTGGTAACCAGAGCAAAAATCAAATAAAATCCATGCACGGCACCCCAGATCATAAATGTCCAGTTTGCTCCGTGCCATAAACCACTGATCACAAATACGATAAACAGGTTAAGATACCATCTCGGTATGGTTACCCGGTTACCGCCGATAGATATATAAAGATAATCTCTAAACCAGGTAGATAAGGAAATGTGCCATCTTTTCCAGAATTCCTGTATGCTGGCAGACTGGTACGGCCGATCGAAGTTTTTCATAAGTTTAAAACCCATAACCTGCGCAGCACCAATAGCAATATCTGAATATCCTGAAAAATCACAATATATTTGAAAGGAAAAGAAAAAGGTGGCTATGATCAGGCTTATCCCACTGTAATCACCGGGAATCGTATATACCTGATCGACCACGACAGCTAATCGGTCTGCAATTACCACCTTCTTAAACAAGCCCCAGACCATGAGTTTTAAACCATCGGTAATCCGTTTGTATTCAAAAGTGTGTTTTTCATAAAACTGATGAAGCAGATTCTGTGGTCTTTCAATTGGTCCGGCAACTAATTGCGGATAAAACATCACATACAAAGCATAGATCCCGAAATTTCGTTCGGCTTTCTGATTGCCACGATAGACTTCTATTGTATAACTCATGGCCTGAAAGGTATGGAACGACAATCCTATTGGAAGCAAGATGGAAAGGTAGGGAATGGGATTTTCATAACCGATCCCGTATAAAAGGATCGTCAAATCATAATTAAAAAAATTATAATATTTGAAAACGGCAAGAACACCGATATTGGCTACCAGACTAGTTATCAGGAACCATTTTCTTCGCTTATTCTTTGAGTTTTCAATAAATATGCCTGCATAATAATCAATAAAAATTGTAAACCCGAGTATCAATATATAAACAGGTATAAAGGCCATATAGAAATAGCAACTGCTTGCCAGTAAAAGGAACCATCTGTACTTATGCGGCAAAACAAAATAGGCAGTAGTGACAACTATAAAAAAAACCAGAAATTCAATCGAATTAAATAACATCTGATATCCTTAATCCTGTTAATCAATACTGTAATAAAATGAAATTGCGATCGGCATAATGCCGTGAAAATGAGATGAAAAGGAAATGAATGAAATCTTAAGTTATCGGTGACGACTTAAAATCTACCTTATCTTCATTAGTTTAACAGTTTGATAATGGCCGTCCTCAAAATATATTTTGATAACAAACAAAGAATAAGAATCACCAAGTTTTTCAATTCTGAAACTTGTAGTATTCAGTGATCTCTTTTCATAAATTTTGTTTCCGATCAAATTATAAACCTCAATCGATGAAATTAGTTTATCGGAACTAATATTTATTTCATCACGGAAAGGGTTGGGATATATCTTTAATCCATAATCAGCATCTGCAGATATCGTTTCAGCGTTTCCGGCAGATTTCAAACCCGGAAGAGTTGTTAACGATGAAACTTCAGCCGGAGATAATACTCTGCTATATAACCGCGTATCATCCAGGTTGCTTCGCATAGGAAACGCCGAGTTGGTCATAATTCCAAGCCTGATTACAGCATTAGTAATAAAATTGGTAACAATGGATGAACTTGCAGTAACGTCGGCGCCATTGTAATATATTTTTGCCTGCCCCGTTGTGAGATCTGCTGTCACAGCAACATGATTCCATGTATCGAAACCAAAAGTCGAAACAGGAGAAAGTGCATAGCCACTTGTAGTCCCGTTTCCGGTTTCAAAAATTATCTTCCTGTCTGTAGTTGCATACTCATTTACGGTGATCTTGAATCCGTTCCTTGTTGATCCTGATGAAGTATTGGCAATCAAGGTCCTGATATTGGAGGATCCGGTCGGAATATATACCCAGGAAGCAAAAGTAAATTGTTGCCCCAGGTTAATGATCCCAAGATCTACGTAATCATCAACACCATCGAGCATGAGGCTGTAATTACCTTCCTTAACCAAAGTGGAAAAAGCTGCACCGTTAAGAAGAGTTCCGTTATGTGCATTGCCTGAAACATCAACAGCTGAATTTTCAAATGTATAATGTGCTATGAGTCCGGCTGCCAGGGGATCGCCACCATTCGCCGTTGCTTCATCCGTATTTGAGTATCCACTGTACCCAATAGCATTGAAGGCTCTTACCCGATATGTGTAACTGATGCCGTTCGAAACAGAATTATCATTGTAGTTTGTACTGTTTTCTGCAAGAGTAGCAATTACGCTGTATGAACCTGACCCTGTGACGGTTCTCTCAACTGAATATCCTGTTTCAATATATGAACCATCATTCCATGAGAGTATTATCGACTGACCAGACTGAGCAACAGCTGAAAGTCCGGTAGGTGATACCGGAACCTTTGCCGTCACCGGTGATAATACTCGGATTAAGCTATCAAACCATAGTGCAGCAATTTTATTGTATCCATTTTGATTTGGATGGATGTCATCTCTCATATCACCCGAAGGTTCCAGAAGATAATTCAAACCTGCATCATTTTCAAGGTCTATCAGGAATAATTTGTCTCCTGCAGCAACCCGGTTTGTTACCATTATCGCCAGATTGTTATTAAATGTTGTTGTCAGACTGCTATATGTAACTCTGTTAGGTATTTGAGCCACTACCACTTTAATCTGAATATTACTATTCTGTTCAAACAAATCTATCTGATTTAGAATATCTTCAACATCAACAGTGCTGCTTTGAAGTCCGTTGGTGCCGATCTCAAGCAGAATATTTCCGGCCGGATGCAAGGTTAGCCAATGGTAAACGCTGTCGGCTACCTGTGCGGCAGTATATCCGGGATGGCCTTCATGGTCTGCATCAAAATCAGGTAATGCATCAAAACCCGAACTCTTGCTTCCTGTAAAGTTTATAGTATATCCATATTCCTGCAGAGCCAGGTAAAGATTCTGCCTGTACCCGGGCCTTAATCCGACAGGTCTTGTATCTCCCGAGTAATCATCCGAAGTCATCGAGTTGCCCAAAGGCATTATGGTGAATTGCAGATTGGGTGCTGAGCCGGCCAGCGCAGCTATTTCTGATGCACTCAGTACGCGATTATAAAGCCGTGTGTCATCCAGATTGCTCCGGAAAGCATTGGTGCCATTAGCCATGATGCCCAGTCTCAAGCC
>DATAEX010000468.1:0-3087 GCA_036257765.1 Bacteroidales bacterium | reverse complement strand
AATCCGGCTGACTCAACTCCTTTAACTTTTGCTCAGAAAACGAATACGAACAGCGCGGTTTCAAATAAGACTGAAACTAAAGCGGAAAATAAAACAGAAACTACAGTAAGGAAACAAAAACCACGATCAACTGAAAATGCTTCTCTCGTAACAGAGCAGGGCGTTTATTACAGGATACAACTGGCAGCCGGCCATAAACCAATCAATGTTCACCGTTATTTCGGTAACCTTAAGCTCGACAAAAAAGTACTGATTGAAAACCATGACGGATGGAGAAAATATTCCGTCGGATCGTTCGATCAGTATAAACAAGCCCATGATTACAGGGTTCATATCTGGAATACAACTCCGGTTAAAGACGCATTCATAACGGCATACAACAGCGGACAACGCATAACGGTCCAGGAAGCACTTATGATAACCGAGCAAAAGTGGGTTCAATGAAGACTGGCTTGGAAACGGGTCATTTAAAAAAGGCAGGATTTCTCCTGTTTTTTCTGTTTTGCGCAATGAGCTTAATCAATGCTCAGGAGGACGAGGATGAATTCGAAAGTCTGTTGCACCAGGAAGTTGAAAATATTAACCCGGTTTACAAGCCTGTACTCGGTTTTGGCATCGGCGTACTTAATTATCTCGGCGATGTAAAGAACAATTACTATTCACCTACTATCGGAACGCTGGGTTATAAAGTAAATCTTGCGACTTATCTTGATAACAAGCGCTATTTCAAAGGCGAATTCTTTTTTCAGGGCGGAAAGTTGAATGGTAACGAACGCTCATTTGCCGATCCTGACAAAAACTTCAATTTTCAGACAGACATTTACAATTTTGGCATCGATCTGAATTACGATTTCGATCATTTATACAAAAAAAAGGATAAGCGGATCCATCCTTTTATTTCCGTGGGGATTGGAACTTTGCTGTTCAATTCGCGAACCGACAGTACGACCCAAATATATGATCCTGTTGCCGGCACCTATAACACTGTGCGGTATCATTATTGGAATGACGGGACAATCAGGGATATTCCGCAATCAATGGATGATGGAACAATGGATCATTTTATAAACCGGGATTTTAAATTTGAAACCCCTTTGAGAAACACCAACTGGGGACTCGGACAATATACACAATATGGAATTATGATTCCGCTTGATTTCGGAATTGACATGCAGATCTCCGATCGTATGATGATCCGGCTGGGCCATTCTTTTGTATATACTTTTACTGATGCAATAGATCACGTTAGTTCTAAGAATACCTCCGGCAGAATAGGTAAACCGGGAAACGATATGTACAATTTCACTTATGTTACATTCCATCTCGATTTGTTCTCTTCAGCTAAAACGCTGAAAATTAACAGGCTTTTCCTCGATCAGGAATTCGATCCTATGCTGATGGGTGACGAAGATAATGATGGCTGGCCCGATGCCATGGATGAATGTCCGGCCACACCGCTTGGTGTGTCAACAGATTCAGCTGGTTGTCCGCTTGATTCGGATGACGATGGAATTTACGACTATCTTGATAAAGAGCAATTCAGCAGACGCGGTGCATATGTAAACAACGAGGGGGTTGAAATTACCGAAGAAGCCTTGATCGCTATGCTAAATCATTCCATGGCTGTTGGACGGAATGAAATTGATCTCTATATCCGTAAATCAGAGTCTTATAACGGACGCCGCGGAGCGGGTGTCCCTGTGCCTGATAAATTTAAAACTGTTGACACCGATAAGGATAACTATATATCGTTTGATGAAATGCTTAAAGAAATAGATCGGTATTTTGATTTTGAATCTAACCTTACAGCAAACGAAATTTACGAGTTAAACAGCTTCTTCTTTGCCCAATAGATAAGACCTGAGTCTGTAGGCCTATGCAACGCTAACGATGCTTACAGGTCCTATGGACGCTGTCAGGACGTCCGCAGTATCTTCAACGCCCTGTCGATTTTCTCCTTCATGGGCGATTCACCATCCAGCCAATGGATCAGGCAACCTTCACGTTCCATTTTACGGAACCAGGTTCTCTGTCTTTTTGCAAACTGGTGAATTGCTGTATTCAACTGAGAAACCATAGTTTCATAATCCAGTTTACCTGTGAGATAAGAGGTAACATACCGGTACTCCAAGCCATAATAGGATAAAGATTCAGCAGGTACTCCTGATTCAAGGAGCTGTTTTACTTCCTCTACCATACCTTCTTTTAACCGGTTCTTAAGGCGGACGGTAATTCTTTCGCGTTCCAGCTTGCGATCAAATAATATACCGATGTAAACGGGATTTATTACCGGAATTTCAGGAAGAGAATCCTTGTGCTCATCATAATATTTTTGAATTTCAATAGCCCTGAGGGCATGTTCAACCGTATCCGTGTCTGTTTTATTATGCAGATCCTTCATTTTCGCAAGCATAGATGCAAGTTCTTCAAGCGATTTATCTCTGAGATCGCGCCGTAGTTTTTCATTAACCGGCACTTCAATCAGCCGGTAGTTTCTTGTGGCAGCGTCAATGTACATTCCTGAACCTCCGCATAAAACCGGAAATTTTACCCTTGCAGTAATATCATTGAATACCCGGTAAAAATCGCGCTGATACTCGTAAACACTGTATTTGTAACCGGGTTCGGCAATATCTGTCAAATGAACAGGTATGGAGTTCCCATTAACTACATAGTCTTTATAGTCTTTCCCCGTACCAATATTCATCCTGCGATAAATCTGCCGTGAATCTGCGCTTATTACTTCGCCATTCAACGAATGGGCCAAATGAGCAGCAAATGATGTTTTCCCGCTTGCAGTGGGTCCTAAAACAACAACAAGATTATATATTATAGATTCCATGGCAAATTCATTGTAGCTAATTTATGGAAAATCAAAGAAATTGCGCTTAATTTGCCTTTCACAACCATGTTCTATGGCAGGTGTTGACATAAAAAATAAAAAAGCCTGGCACGAGTACGAAATACTCGATAAATACGTGGCCGGTATCCAGCTTACCGGCACCGAAATTAAATCGATCAGAGCCGGCAAGGCCAGTTTGGTTGATTCTTATTGTTATTTTATCGAAGATGAACTTTATGTTAAGG
>DATAEX010000458.1:0-2547 GCA_036257765.1 Bacteroidales bacterium | reverse complement strand
CCTTACAGCAAAATTCCGGATCTCTCCTTTTCCCATATTTTACTTATTTTGGTGAAGTTATTAAAATTAATATTCTCAAAGCCTTTATTCACAAGCCCTGCAGACACCCCGTCGGGGTATAGGAAAGGGGCATTTGACGCGGGTTTTGGAGCCTTTAATGTACTTCTTTGATATACTCCATTATTTTGACGGTTTCAGCGGGATGGAACCATCGGATATTGGGGTATCGGCGGAACCAGGTTACCTGACGACGGGCATATTGCCTGGTGTGAGCCTTGATATTCTCTACTGCTTCCTCAAATGAGCAATTTCCGTCGATGAAATCAATCATCTCTTTATATCCGACAGTATTCAAGGCATTAAGGTGCCTGTAAGGCAGCAATGACCTCACTTCATCAAGTAATCCATCCGCAATCATTTTATCGACCCTTTCATTTATGCGCGTATGGAGCTCATGCCTGGGCATGTCAAGGCCGATCATTAAAGATCTGAAATTTCTCTCTTTCGCCGTCCGTGTGAGATAGGAAGAATAACTGCGACCTGTCATTTCATATACCTCAAGTGCTTTTAAAATTCGCCGGGGATTGTGAACATCCACCATATTATAATATTCCGGATCTACTGACTTTAGCTTCTCGCGAATCACCCTTATTCCTGAAGTCTCATAATCACTTTTTAATTTCCGCCGGATTTCCGGATCTATCGAAGGTAAATCGTCAATCCCCCTGAACACTGCGTCAATGTATAAACCGCTGCCTCCGGCCATAACTATCTGATGATTTCGGGCGAACCAATCATTCAGAAAATATATCACTTCATTCTCATATCTACTGGCATCGTATTCTTCAGATATTGAACGATGCCCGAAAAAACAATGGGTAACCTCTGAAAATTCATCGGCAGATGGCATTGCAGTGCCAATCCTCATTTCACGATAAATCTGCCTGGAATCGGCATTAATTACCGGAGTACCGAGTTCTTTCGCCAAATCGACAGCAACCCTGGTTTTACCCACTGCAGTTGGACCGGCAACAATTATTAATAAGGGTTTTGATTTTTCCCGCATGTACAAAATTACGCAGGCAATTGCTGTTTTTTCAAAAGGATCAACATAAAGATCAATCCGATTATAAAGAATACGGTAATAGCAAGCACTGAATAGCGCATGCTGCCTGTTATCGATTCTATAATCCCGAAACTGAAGGTGCCTCCAACTGTCGCCAGTTTCTCCATCACATCATAAAAACTGAAAAAGGATGTATGGTCTTTAGTTTCAGGTATCATTTTTGAATAGGTACTGCGTGCCAGAGCCTGGGTTCCTCCCATAACAACTCCGACGAAGCATGCAACAACAATAAAACCTGCGGCAGACTTAACAAAATATACAGAGACAATGACTACAATCCATATTATAATTGAATAGATCAATGCCCGGATATTCCCTACTTTACCTGAAATTCTGGCGAATAGCCAGGCACCGAACATACCAATCAGCTGTATGAGGAGAATGGTAGGGATCAATACATTATCATTTAGTCCAAGCTCTTTAGTCCCGTATGTAGCGGCCATGAACATTACAGTAAGTAATCCCATGGTCATAAAGAAAAATCCTATCAGATAAATTTTCATCTGCCTCAAATGAATGATCTGGTTGAAAACCTTTCTTAATTCAATATAACCCTTAAGAAACGGACTTTCGCCTTTCACTCTTTCCCCGAATGTGTATTTAGGAAGCCTGATAAATGTAATTTGTGAAAATCCGATCCACCAGAGAAATACAGTCAGAAATGCAAGCCGTGGCGGAAATGTGTCATCAGTGATTCCAAAAGCAGAAGGATATAAAACAAAGATCAGATTAATAACCAGAAGGATCACGCCCCCGAGATAACCCATTGAGTAACCTCTTGCACTAATAATATCCTGATCTTTGTGATCGGCTATTACCGGAAGGAAGGAATTGTAAAATACAAGGCTTCCTCCATAACCGATGGTGGCAAATGTAAAAGCGATCAATCCCAGTTCGACCGTATTCTTATTGAAGAAGTATAATAATCCACATGAAAGCGCCCCGATCCATGTGAATACTTTCATAAATGTTTTTCTTCTTCCGGTATAATCGGCCAATGATGAAAAAAATGGTGAAACAAGTGCTATGAACAGGTAAGAAAAAGCAATGGACCAGGAATAAAGCACAGTGTTAATTTCTGTGTGACCAAAGAAGCTAACTGTATAATCATCCCCGTTTCGGGTGACCGCATTATAATATATCGGGAAAATAGTAGAGCCAATAGTAAGCTGATATACTGAGTTAGACCAGTCATACATTATCCAACCCCTGATCGTTTTTTTATCACCCTTAGTAATTGGACGGAGTTCAGAAATGTTTTTTCTCAAGAGTTCATGTTTTATAGGTAAGGGAAGAATTTAGTTCATATTAAAAATACAAAAAATCCGTGAATACCAGCTGTAGATCCTTTGATTTCAAATTGTTTGGCTCTGCCTTATCCTGTTCAGGGCAGATCCTGCTTTAAACCATTCAATCTGAGT
>DATAEX010000451.1:0-7435 GCA_036257765.1 Bacteroidales bacterium | reverse complement strand
GAGGGTATGATGCCCGTATCCATACCATTCATGGCATAAAGCTTTTCAAGTTTTATTGCATAAAGTTGTGCAATCATAAACATAGATTCACCTTCTTTGACAGTATGTGTATTTTTGCCGGGCTCGGCCTTATTTCTTTTTGGCTGTATATATATAATCTGTCCCTGTACAAGTGAATCAGGATTGCTTATATCGTTATATCGAGGCAATTCCCATGATAGTTTTCCAAGCTCTTCAGAGATATCTTCAAACGTATCTCCTTTTCTGGCAAGTATATATTTTACACGGTTTCGTTCCAGAATGGGACGTGATGTAGGAGCTACACCGGTTCTTTTTGCTCTTTCAGGCGATTTAAGACTGGCTGCCGTCATCCGGTCGTAAATGCTCAGATTGTTTTCTTCAATAATTTTTATTAATGCTTCCGCATAAGTAGGGCTTGTGGCATAGCCTGCTTTTTTCAGTCCCCTCGCCCATGCTTTATAATCGGTAATATTAAGATCGAACAGAAAGCCATACCGTGTTTTTTATCGCAGGTAATCCGAATGATCCCGATAAGATTCCTCTACTGATGCATATTTTCTGAAACATTCATTTTTGCTGTCGTCATCCTCAAAAATTTTCTTTCCGTTCCAGTCGTTATGACACTTTATTCCGAAATGATTATTACCGGTCCGGGCCAGGCGGCTGTTTCCATCACCGCTTTCAAGTGCACCCTGTGCGAGGGTGATGCTGGCAGGAACACCGCTTCTTTCCATTTCTTTTATTGCGATGTCCTTAAAGGTATCAAAGTAATCGTGACGGGTCATTTTTTCCGGGAACTGGGCTTTCAGCAGGCTGCAAGACAACCAAATACCCATGAAAAATTTTGCTCTCTGCATTATGTATCATTTTAACCTTCGCAAAAATAACGATGAAGAGCGGCTGTCTGTTGTTAATTAGTCGACGGGTTTTCAACATTTTTTTGTAGGGTTAAACAGCCGACAGGGGTCTTGTTTATGGCAAGGCAAATAAGTTATTGTTTTAGGCTTATCAGGTTAGTGAGATCAGGTCTTTCTTTTTCATGGCCGGGCACGTTGTGTCCGGCTTTCTTATATGTAATCCTGAGCGAAGTCGACTGCCCGGAGTATAGTCGAAGGCCTGCCCTGAGCGAAGTCGAAGGGAGCTTAATTCATTGTGATCCTTGAGCCGAATTTTTTATTTTCGAGTTTTGTAGCCTCGGTTATGACACTCTTGCTACCGCCATGTTCAATAAAGAAAAGTGCGGCTTCCATTTTCGGTGCCATGCTTCCTTCACCAAACATTCCCATCTTCAGGTATTTTCTGGCCTCATCTCTTGTAATAAATTCGGCAATCTGCTGATCAGGCTTTTTATAGTTAAGATATACATAAGGCACGTCAGTGAGAATATAAAACTCGTCAGCTTTTATACAAACTGCCAAAAGCGCCGAAGCCATATCTTTATCAATTACAGCTTCAACAGGCCTGTAATTTCCCTTGGAGTCGACATAAACCGGAATGCCTCCTCCGCCTGCAGCAAGAACGATATTTCCCTTACTTACCAGGTCGGTTATTATTTCGCTATTGAGGATCTGGACGGGTTCAGGGGAAGCAACGACCCGCCTTACGCCTCCGTCCGATTTCTTTTCTTCCTTAAATACCCAGCCTTTTTCAATTTCAAGTTTCCTTGCCATTTCAGGTGAATAGCTTCTGCCAATTCGTTTAACCGGATTTTTAAATGATTTGCGCCTTTTATCCACAACAACCTGAGAAATCAGGCTGATCACATTTTTTCTGATCCCATGTGTATTCAGAACATTTCGCAGGATCCGTTCTATCATATATCCAATTTCGCCCTGTGTACCGGCCACGCAAACGTCGAGCGGCATTTGAGGGATACCGTAAATCTGTTCTCCTGCATCGTTCCGTTGCAATAAATCACCCACCTGCGGACCGTTTCCATGGGTAATTACCAGTTCATAATTGTCTTTAATAAGGAATATAAGGTTTTCAAGAGTTTTGAATGTGTTCCTTTCCTGCTCCTCAATTGTTCCTTTCTGATTATCGCGTTGCAGGGCATTTCCACCAAGCGCGATTACTGCCAGCTTTTTCATAAACTTCTAAAAAGGTATGAAAAGGTAATTCATTCCGGTTAGTCAAAAAATGATAATGATCCATATATCCTCTTCAAAATATGGACTTATTATTTATATTTGAGAAGGATTTACGATTTGCATGGACTTACTGAGAATATTTGATATCCTTGATCACATGATGAGTATATGCCCTGAAAAGGATGATATACTCGCCTTCAAGGAAAAAGGTTCCTGGGTTAAATATTCGGTGAGGGACTACCTTGAACTCGTTGAAAATACAAGCTACGGACTTATAGACTGCGGTCTCCGGAAAGGCGATATGGTTGCAACCATATCAAATAACAGGCCTGAATGGAACATCATGGACATGGCTCTTAGCCAGGTAGGTGTAATTCATGTTCCAATCTATCCTACTATCAGTGAAGAAGACTACTCATACATCCTCGGGAACTGTGAACCTAAATTACTGTTTGTTTCGGATCGTTCTCTGCATGACAAACTGAAGCCAATTACTGAAAAGATTAAAAGTATCCGTGATATATATAGTTATAATGAGGTTGAAGGAGTAAAAAACTGGAAGGAGATCCTTAACCATGGTACACAGAATGCGGAAAAATACAACAAAATCCTCGGGAAAATCCGCAAGAGCATTACAGGCGAGGATATTGCAACCCTAATCTATACATCAGGCACAACAGGCAATCCTAAAGGGGTGATGTTATCGCACAGAAATTTAATGAGCAATGTGCATTCGATTTCTCAAACATACAGCTTCAATCATACGCATCGTACATTAAGCTTTCTTCCTATAAGCCATGTATTTGAGAGAACCATAAATTATTATTTTCAGAGTATAGGAGCCAGCATATATTATTCCGAAAATCTTGGTACGATTGCAGAGAATCTTAAGGAAGTCAGCCCGCATGTGTTCATATCGGTCCCCAGGCTTCTTGAGCGAACATATGATAAAATTATAAGCAAAGGAAGGGAACTGCATGGTATAAAGAAGCAGATTTTTTTCTGGGCCGTGAACCTGGGTATGCAATACAAAATACCCGACACAAACAGCAGTATATATAAGATTCAGCTGAAGATTGCAGATAAGCTCGTGTTCAGAAAATGGAGGGAAGCTCTCGGGGGAAAGGTTCAGCTTATTGTTGCAGGAGGAGCAGCTTTACAGCCAAGACTCTGTGTTATTTTCAATGCTGCAGGTGTGCCTGTTGCAGAAGGCTATGGAATGACTGAAGCATCACCTGTTATTTCCGCAAACAGACTTCCTTCGACCGGCGATATAAGAATCGGAACAGTAGGACCGCCTGTTCCTGATGTTGAGGTGCGCATTGCACATGACGGTGAAATCTTATGTAAAGGCCCTAACGTGATGTCGGGTTATTATAAGGAACCTGAACTTACAAAGGAGGTTATTGATGACGAAGGTTGGCTTCATACAGGCGATATCGGCATAATGCTTGAAAACCGGTATCTGAAAATTACCGATAGAAAAAAGGAAATGTTTAAGCTATCGAGCGGTAAATATATTGCTCCTCAGGTAATCGAAAATAAGCTTAAGGAATCGAACTTTATCGAGCAGGTAATGGTAATCGGCGAAAATCAGAAGTTTGCCAGCGCAATAATTTCACCGGATTTCAATTTCCTTCATAACTGGGCAATGAGGCATGGAATTGAATTTCGTGATAATGCAGAGCTTATTCAAATTCCAGGGGTAATAGCCAGGTATCAGCGCGTGGTAAATGAAATGAACAAACAACTTGGTCAAACGGAACAAATCAAAAGATTCAGGCTCGTACAGGAAGAATGGAGTCAGAATACCGGAGAGTTGTCGCCAACACTGAAACTTAAGAGGAAATTTCTTGTAACACGTTATTCATTGCTTATAGAAGAAATTTTCTCCGTACAAAAGGGAGATTTAGGAGAATAAAATGTAATACATTTACCGGGATGACTTCGCAATTTTTGGGACCCTTTGAGGGAAGTGGTTTGAATTTTATGAACTTTTCAGGTAAGAATCTTACCGAAAGATATTCTGCTTTCAATCATTGGGGCACATTAAGAGAAGAACAGAATTTGTGGCCCTTCGGAATGGAAAATGACAACAGAAGGCCGTTAAATTTCGGGACCCAGGATTATCTTGGATTTTCAACCAATCAGAAAGTAATCGATTCGCTCAGAAAATTCATATTAGAAAATAACATTATACACAGCGCTGGATCCCCTACTCTCACAGGCAGAACAGTGTGGACTGCAGAGCTCGAAGAAAAAATTGCAAAATTATTGCAGCAGAATACAGCGCTTATTTTTTCAACGGGATGGATGGCATGTTTCGGTGCTATAACCGGGTTAGCTAATGGCAAAGACACTATCGTAATTGATGCACTTGCCCATAACTGTATGCAGGTTGCAGCAAAGTTTGTAACACCCGGCATCTTCAAGTTCAATCATAATGATATGGTTCATTTGGATGCCGTTCTTGAAAGATGCAGGCAGATTGATGACAAGAACGGATTGTTCATTGTGACAGAAACACTTTATTCAATGAATTCCGATTCACCCGATTTGCGAAGGTTGATGGAACTGGCTCATAAATATGAAGCGGTAGTTATTATAGATACGGCACATGATCTTGGAGTTACCGGGAAAATAGGACTTGGGCTGCTTGAAACAATCGATCTTCAATATTCCAAGAATCTCATTATTTGCGGGGCGTTCAGCAAGGCTTTTGGAACTAACGGAGGATTTGTTGCAGGTCCTTCTGAAATCCGACGTCAAATGACTATTATGGCTCCCACTTATATGTTTTCAACCGGAGCTTCACCCTTGCAATGTCATATTGCCAGCAAAAGCCTGGATCTGATATTCTCGGAAGAAGGTGACACATTGAGAAAGAGATTGAATGAACTTGTTCTTTTTACAGTTAATAAATTCAGAGAAAATGGTTTTACAATAAATGGCGAACCTTCGCAGATAGTACCGGTGCTGATCGGTCATGAGAGACCTGCGCGTATGATTTTCAAAAAAATATTCGAAAGAGGCCTGCTGCTGAATCTTATTGAATTTCCTGCTGTACCAAAGAGCAAAGCCATATTCCGTTTTCAGCTTATGGCCTCACATAAGGAGCAGGATATCGAACTGGCAATTGAAATGTTAAAAACAGCCCGGCAGGAGGTCGAACAGGAAATGATAGACCTTATCGACTAAGGATTTTTGTTACATTTACAAGCCCAATTTTCAAATTCCTTTCTCATATGGCACTTGTAGGCAACATATTGCATGGTGTACTGGTAAACAGAAAGAACAGCCTCGAAAAGAAACAACTGAGTTTTAATCTTCAACAAAGAACGCTTCAGTATCTTCTGCAGAAAGCCAAAAATACAGAATTTGGAAAAGACCATGACTTTGATAGAATTCTCAAAAGTCAGAATTTTCCGCGTTCCTTTCAGCTTAATGTACCCCTATTTAATTATGATCTTCTGTTCAGTCATTACTGGTATAAATTACTTGAAGGAAAACCAGACATAACCTGGCCCGGCAAAGTCAGATACTTCGGTCTGACTTCAGGAACTGCTAATGATTCCAGTAAACGGGTTCCAATAACACGCGACATGATCAAATCGATCAGAAGGATTGGTTTAAGGCAACTTCTCTCCCTGGTCGACCTGGATCTGCCACCTAATTTTTTTGAAAGCAGCATACTTATGCTCGGAGGCAGTACTTCCCTTATCAATATGGAAAAATATTTTGAGGGCGATCTCAGCGGAATTATTGCCGGAAGGCTGCCCTTTTGGTTCAAAGGATTTTATAAACCCGGACAAATCGCAAAGGAAAAGGACTGGAATACCAAACTGGATAAGATCGTATTGAAAGCGAAAGACTGGAATATTGGCGGTGTTAGTGGCGTTCCGGCATGGGTTCAGATCCTTATTGAAAAAATAATTGATCATTACGGGCTGGATACGATCCATGACATATGGCCAAATTTCAAAGTATACGCACATGGCGGCGTTCAATTTACACCATATAAGAAATCATTTGAAAAGCTCATCGGTAAAGAGATATATTATCTTGAAACATATCTGGCATCTGAAGGATTTATAGCTTACCAGCGCAAGACAGGCCATCCCATGCAGCTTGCTTTGGATAATGGGATTTTTTTTGAATTCATACCATTTAATTCAGCAAATTTCCTGCCCGACGGATCGCTGGTGGAGAAACCGGAAGTGCTGCTGGTTAATGAAGTTAAGGAAAATGAGGATTATGCACTTATCATTTCAACCAATGCGGGCACCTGGCGTTATCTTATTGGCGATACTGTCCGGTTCACCTCGGTTAAAGATTTCGAAATTGTTATAACCGGAAGAACCAAACATTTCCTAAGCCTGTGTGGCGAACATTTAAGCGTTGACAATATGACGTGCGCCATTAGCGAAATATCGGAATCATTAAATATCGATATTAAGGAGTTTACAGTTGCAGGTATTCCTTATGAAAAACTTTTTGCTCATAAATGGTACATTGGCACTGACGATCCGGTCGTTGACAAGGAAGGACTCAAAATCCTGCTGGATAAAACACTCGCAAAACTTAATGATGACTATGCAGTAGAACGGCGGGCGGCTTTAAAAGAAATAATTGTTGAGATATTGCCGTCAAAAGCTTTCTACGACTGGCTTAAGATGAAAGGCAAAGAAGGCGGACAGCATAAGTTTCCACGGGTAATTGGAAACCAGCATGCTGAATGGAATGAGTTTTCACGCCAATATCTGATTTAAGATGAATATTATACTGAATGGCATTATAACGGGACTGCTCTTAAGCACACTGATCGGAGCTACATTTTTCATGCTCATTGAAACAAGCATGACAAGAGGATTTCGTGTTGCGTTATGGTTCGAAGCAGGAGTGGTGCTGTGCGACGCACTTATTATAACCGGGATCTACTTTTTTGCTTCGTGGATAACCAATACTCTTATTAATAATCAATATTTTAATATTGCCGGTGGTATAGTTTTTATGGCCTTTGGCGTTAATTATATATTCAGCCGGAAAAAGGCAGAATCAGAAACATTAAGTGTTAGCCGGAATATCAGAACGTTTGCAAATGGTTTCTTCATTAACCTGATGAACCCTTCAGTGCTGTTATTCTGGATGGGTACAATGGCAGTTTCACTAACGAATTTTGGTTATAACGGCAAGCAAGTATTCTTCTATTACCTCTCTATTCTGATAATAATGATATTATTTGATGTCTTAAAAGCATATTTCGCATATCGGTTAAGCGGCCTAATCCATTCAAAAGTGTTAAAGATCATTTATGTATTTTCCGG
>DATAEX010000439.1:0-6984 GCA_036257765.1 Bacteroidales bacterium | reverse complement strand
CAAAACCATGTCCGAATTCATGAAGAAAAACATAATCGCTGCGTTCAGAACGTGCAGTGAAAACGGTCTGCCAGTTATAAATTCCCCCTCCGCCATAACGTTCACGATTAACCATTATGATTATTGCATCATACGGCACATTGGATGCAACATCACGGATACTTTTGTTTTCATCTGCAAGGCAATAACGGTCGAGGTCAAAATAATTAAAAGAGCTGCCAAAGCGCGTATTCTTATAAATCATCTGTCGTGGCTCATCGGTTCCGCTTTCTTCGGAAGCGCTAAAAACGCCATATACATTAAAATCTCTGGAGCGGCTCTTATAAGGTTCCACTGAAAAAAACAATCGGGTATAGTTTTCAAGATCGATCTTGAACTGATCGATTTCATTACGCTGATACCCTTCAGCAAGAATAGCTATATCCACCTTTTCGTGCGGCTTCCCATTTTTTATAATAGGAAAAACAGCATCGGAAAGACATCCGGTTTTTTGTTTTATGATATGATAATCAGAGGGATCAATTTCCTTTGTAAATAGAGTTGAAAGCTTCTGGGTTCTTTCTCTCTTTTCAATTATTAATCGAAATGCTCTTTTAGGAAAGGGAATAAGTACGGATTCATGAAAGGTCTTTCTTATACCCTTTAATGCAGTGTCGATGGTTTTGTATTCGGCAAATATGCTGTTGAATCCCTTCATGAACAGAAGCTTGCCTGTTGCAACATCCTCCACTTTTACCTTATACATTCCCAGTTCAGGAGCCCTGAGACAATTATCCGGATTTCCTGCCCAAATGCCCTCGACATAGATTTTGTCTAATGTTATTTCTTCACTTTTTGCATCGCCTGTGTGAAAATAATCGATCCGTAAAGTCTGATCGTTAAAATATAACCCGAACGGAAAATCATTCTCCGCATTTAGAAATGAACTTATCAGGCAAAAAGTTGTAAATAGAAAGCTTTTCATTGAATAGATCTGATTATATAAACATTACAAATAAAAATCCAACGGTTAGGACTATAAATATAGTATGAAAAGACGATCTTTAAATATCTTTAAAATACTTCAATATGAAAAGAAGATCCTTCATTAAAAATTCCGCTATTGCAGCAGGCGCTATTTCTGCAACATCAATACCTGTATTTGCAAGTGCTTCAACAATCCAGGTAACTGATAAGAATATCATTGAATGGCGGGTTTATCATCTGTCGAGAACCCCAAATTCAAGGGACAGGATAAATCAGTATTTCACTGAGGCACTTATACCTTTTCTGAAGAAGAGAAATGTGCAGTTTTTTCAGTTCAATGAATATAGTAAGAATGAGCCTGTTGTTCTGTATGTTATGGTCGCATATCCAACTATCTCGACCTACTTTAGCTGTATGAAAGATTTGGATAACGACACGGAATATCTGGAAGCTTCGAAAAACTATAGAAATACACCTGCTTCTCAGGCCACATATGGCAGATATGAGACATTTCTCCTTGAGGCATTTGACAATTTTCCTGTGGTTAAGATGCCATCAGGAAAAGGATTGTTTGAAATGCGACTTTATGAAAGCGCAACAGAGGATGCAGGCAGAAGAAAAATAGCCATGTTTAATAAGGAGGAAATTGCTGTTTTTTTAAAGACTGGTATTAATCCGGTATTCTTTGGCAAAATCATAGCCGGACAATATATGCCCGCACTTCTTTACATGGTAGCATTTAATGACATGACCGAAAGGGATGCCTCATGGGCAAAATTTTCTCAGGATCCTGATTGGATTGCAATGCGGGAAAAGCCTGAATATGCGGATACTGTGAGCAATATACAGAGAGTTTTTCTTTTACCCGAAGGAGCTTAGAACAATTAGTCAATAAGACTGCAGACTTAACCTAAATAGTGCAGCAGTATTAAATAGGGTTTTTATGCATTCAACGTGTCAAATATTAGAACCCGGATATAGAATTTTCGTATACATATAAAAGACTCCGATCCTTTTCAAAAATACTGCTCAGATATGAGCGTTCACGTAATCCAAACCTCTGACTCAAAGCCCCCCGCAAGTTGCGGGGGGTTTTTGTTTGAATATTTCTTAATATCGTATAAATTTATATATTTGCACTCCGATTTTTTGAATGCCTTGCCTGGATGGCGGAATTGGTAGACGCGCTAGTTTCAGGGACTAGTATTCGCAAGGATGTGCAGGTTCGAGTCCTGTTCCAGGCACGCCTTCGCTGAAGCTACGGCGTGCGAAGCGAATGAATGCCCAGGTGGTGGAATTGGTAGACACACCAGCTTGAGGGGCTGGCGCCTTTTACCGGGCGTGCAAGTTCGAGTCTTGTCCTGGGCACCCTTAAGAGTTCCGGTTTCGAAAGATTCCGGAACTCTTTTTTTATCTTTGTTCATGCCCTTCGAATACCAGTTTCCTGATCCAAGAAAGGCCGATGCTGACGGTTTACTTGCTGTTGGAGGTGATCTGAGTACCGAATCACTCTTAACAGCTTATTCCCGTGGAATATTTCCCTGGTATGATGAACATTCACCTATTCTATGGTGGTCACCCGACCCAAGGCTCGTACTTTTTCCATCCAAATTCAAAACTTCAGACAGCCTGAATCAAAGGATACGGCAAAGTACTTATAATGTTCTCATTGACAACGACTTCACAGGAGTTATCAGGCAATGTTCAAGGGTTCACCGGAAAGGCCAGAAGGGAACCTGGCTCACACCCGAAATGATTGAAGCCTATGTAAGACTTTATGATGAAGGGTTCGCCCACTCATTTGAAACCTGGCATCAGGGTAAACTGGTGGGCGGACTGTATGGGGTTTCACTTGGAAAGGCATTTTTTGGAGAGTCGATGTTCCATCTGATGCGCGATGCATCAAAGGTTGCGCTTCATGCACTTGTCAAGTGGACATTGAAACATGAATTCCATTTTATAGATGCGCAACAATCCACTTCGCATCTCATATCCCTGGGTGCAGAAGAAGTAAGCAGGAACTCATTTCTGAAGATGCTGGATGAGGCACTGAAATTTGAAACAATTAGGGGGAGATGGAATAGTTTGAAATAGTTTGAAATAGTTTGAAATAGTTTTTTGCTTGTATAACACTATAATATATTTTTACACAAACTATACATTAACACATTCATCATGAATCAGGCATTCAAGGAAAGACTCAGACAACTGGAAGAAGCACACAGTACACTTATTACTAAAAAGAACAGGAAGGTGATCCCGGGAAACGGAATTTATGATCGTTACGAAAATCCGGTACTTACCGGCGACCATGCACCGCTTTTCTGGAAATATGATCTGAATCCCGAAACCAATCCGTTCCTCATGGAGCGTTTTGGTGTCCATGCCGCATTCAACGCAGGAGCTATTAAATATAAGGGCAAATACCTTCTGATGGCCCGGGTTGAAGGAAACGACAGAAAGTCTTTTTTTGCCATAGCAGAGAGTCCAAATGGAATCGATAATTTCAAATTCCGTGATCATCCGGTTCGCCTTCCACAGGTTGAAAATCCTGAAACCAATGTTTATGATATGCGGCTCACAGCCCATGAAGATGGCTGGATCTATGGCATTTTCTGCGCCGAACACAAAGACCCGGATGCTCCTGACGGAGATCTTTCCTCAGCCATCGCCAAAGCAGGTATTGTGCGCACAAAGGATCTGATATCATGGGAGCGCCTTCCCGATCTGGTATCTCGCAGTCAACAACGTAATGTGGTTCTTCACCCGGAGTTTGTGAATGGAAAATATGCATTGTATACCAGGCCACAGGACGGTTTTATTGATGCCGGGAAAGGTGGTGGCATTGGCTGGGCTTTAATTGATGATATTACACATGCCGTTATTAAAGAAGAAAAGATCATCAATCATCGTTATTATCACACGATTAAAGAAGTTAAGAACGGCGAAGGGCCCCACCCAATAAAGACTTCCAAAGGCTGGCTGCATCTTGCGCATGGTGTAAGAGGCTGCGCGGCCGGGTTGAGATATGTCCTGTATATGTATATGACCTCTCTTACAGATCCTTCCGAGATAATAGCAGAACCGGCAGGATTCCTTATGGCACCTGAAGGTGAGGAAAGGATTGGAGACGTATCGAACGTTCTGTTCACCAATGGATGGATAGCTGATGACGATGGCAAAATATACCTCTATTATGCTTCATCGGATACCAGGATGCATGTTGCCACATCTACAACAGACAGGCTTGTTAATTATTGCATGAATACTTCACCTGACGGATATTTCTCTCATACCTCCGTTGAAACGCTTACAAAGCTGATCGACAAGAACATGAAATACCTGTCGTCCAGGTAAAATATTAGCAATGAACAAAGAAGTTTTAATCGACCTAAATAAAAGGGTCGCCAGTGAAATTACACGGAATATTCTGCCATTCTGGATGACCCAGGCCGTTGATCTGGAAAATGGGGGTTTTATCGGACAGATAGACGGACATGGGAATATTATCAGTAATACTGATAAAGGCGGCATCCTGAATGCGAGGATCCTGTGGACCTTTTCAGCAGCTTATAATTTTCTGGGCAAAAAGGAATATCTTGCAATGGCCGAAATGAGTAAGGAGTATTCCTTATGCCATTTCTTTGATAAAAAGTTTAAAGGTACATACTGGAAAATAACTTTTGACGGCAAGCCCTCAGACACAAAGAAGCAGATATATTCACAGGCATTTTTTATATATGCACTTGCCGAATACTATAAAGCTTCAGGTGATATTAATGCAATTAATATAGCTGAAGAACTCTTCAGGCTTATTGAGGAAAAAAGTTTTGACAAGAAGCAAAACGGGTATCTCGAAGCGTTCAGCCGGGAATGGAACCTGCTTGAAGATCTGCGGTTAAGTGATAAAGATGCCAATGAAAAAAAAACCACGAACACTCATTTGCATTTACTTGAAGCTTATACAAATCTTTACAACATTACAAAAAAACCTGAAGTTGCAGAACGACTCTGGAACCTTGTAAATCTCTTCCTGGATAAGATCATTGATCCGGAATCAAAACACATGCTTCTATTTTTCGATGAAAACTGGAATTCAAAATCAACTCTTATATCTTACGGCCATGATATAGAAGCTTCATGGCTGATCATTGAAGCGGCTGTTGCGGTTGGAGACGTCGGTCTCGTGAAAAAAGCAAAACTCCTTTGTATGGATCTGGCAAAGGCATCACTGGAAGGATTGCAACCGGATGGAAGTTTGATCTATGAAAAGGATGATAAAGAAGGCATTTTCGATACCGACCGTCATTGGTGGCCCCAGGCTGAAGCAGTTGTTGGACTGATCAATTTGTTTGAACTCTCAGGTGATGAACAATATCTTAATAAAGCCGTTGCGTGTTGGGATTATATCGAAAATAATCTGATTGATCATTCAAAAGGTGAATGGTACTGGAGTATACACGATGGAAAACCAAACCTGAAAGATGATAAAGCCGGATTTTGGAAATGTCCTTATCATAATTCCAGGGCCTGCCTGGAGGTTCTGAATCGAACCGGAAAACTTCTTGGTTGATCTGGCATGAGAATTGAACTAACCAGGCTATAAATCGTTTTACCGTTAATTTTAATGTGATGAAGAATGCACTGATCTTTTTAGTGCTGGCACTGTTTATTTCAACCGGATGTGCACAGCAGCCAGAAAATAATATTATGAACCAGCAAAATACTTCCGATAAGATGCGCAAGCTAACTCCCGAAGAAGAACGCGTGATAGTAAATAAAGGTACTGAAAGGCCATTTACCGGCAAATACGATGACTTTTACGAAAAGGGTACTTATGTTTGCAAACGATGCGGTACTGCTTTATACCGTTCGGCGGACAAATTTGATGCCCATTGCGGATGGCCCGCATTTGATGATGAAATAAAGGGAGCCGTAAAACGCATTCCTGATGCGGATGGTATGCGCACAGAAATTGTTTGTGCTAATTGTAATGCGCATCTGGGACATGTGTTTACCGGGGAAATGCTAACGACAAAAAATACCCGGCATTGCGTTAATTCCATTTCAATGGAATTCATTCCGGCCGAAGGCAAAGAAAAGTAAAAACACAGAATTCCCGGTTCAGATAAAACGCAATTGCCCCGGAGGGCATGCGCGTCAACAGGGACAAAATCTTTGTATTAAAAGCAATTATTTTGTTTATATCAGCAGCGTAGCTGTGAAATAATCAAACCATGCCAAATACGTACATTGGTATCACCAATGAACTAGTGTACGGATTTACGTATGCATGAAGGATAATAAGTGTCAGGATTACTATTTCCTGAATTTCTTTATGATTTTCGATGCTGACGAAGCAGAGGTTATATTGTCAAAATCTCCTCTCAAAACTTTCATGGCATAGATCTCTTCATCGATCTCCTGTCTTGTTCTGAAACCAAGCGCCCTGAGAACAGGAAACGGAGTACTCCATCCCTGTGTGCCATGTTGAAGCAGGAAACCCGTAATCACAGCAGGAAGTATCAACCATTTCCTATTGAAAAATGATCCAAGGAAAAGACCAGCTAATGCAAAAGATGCAGCATTTACCTCAAACGCACGTTCGATATCCCATTCCCTTCTTAGTTCATCCAACCGGCCGCTTATCTCATTCCTTGAAAGTTCCTTATATTCATTAATTCGATTGAATACTTTTTTGTCGGGTTTTTCATTGCGCTGTTCAGAAGTGTTCTCTCTAACTCTGTCTTTTAAATTTTTTTCCTGAACTTCCATACCAAACTGTTTTAATAACGGCATAACTATATATTTTAACAACAGAATAGTCAGAATGTTCTGATAACATTGTATTTAAGCGGTTCTCAGCTATTTAATCAATACAGGATCTTTTGCTACCATTACCGGAGATCAAATTTTAAAAATCTTGTTTCGTAAGGTTTCAAAATGAATATAGTTTCATTTTGATGACTGGATGGCCCCAGGTTTTTATTTTGAACAATGTTATTGAAATTAGCCAAA
>DATAEX010000433.1:0-6252 GCA_036257765.1 Bacteroidales bacterium | reverse complement strand
CCTTATAAATCGTGCTGCTTTATCCGATGAATCCACATCGAGAACACCTGCCAGGACAAGCGGCTGATTGCATACAAAACCGCAGGTTTCACCGTTCATCTTTCCAAAACCGATAACCATATTTGCGGCCCAGTTTTCATGGATCTCAAAGAAATCGGAATTATCTGTTACAGCCCGAACGACATTTCTTACGTCATAAGGCAACGAAGGATCATCAGGAACTATTTCCTCAATCCTGAAATTTGCCTTTGGGGGTTGAGGGTTAGTCCGGATGGCTTTCCTGTCATTGTTTGCAGGTATAAGCGAAAGGAGTTTTTTGATCTGGTCGAAACACTGGAGCTCATTTTCAGCATAAAAATGGGCATTACCGGTAATTTCACTGTGCACGCGGGCGCCGCCAAGATCTTCCATTGAAATTTCTTCGCCAAGGACGGTTTTTATGACCTCGGGACCGGTAATAAACATTTTCGAAATGTTATCTACTACAAAAACAAAATCAGTCAGCGCGGGTGAATAAACAGCACCACCGGCACAGGGTCCAAGAATGACAGATATCTGTGGAATAACACCCGACGAAATAGTATTCCTGAAAAAGATCTCGCCATATCCTGCCAGAGAATTAACACCTTCCTGGATTCTTGCTCCGCCTGAATCGTTAATACCTATCAGGGGAACCTTCATCTTCAGAGCGTGTTCCATGATTTTTACAATTTTTCGCGAGTGCATCAGCCCGAGCGAACCTCCTGCAACTGTAAAATCCTGTGCGAAAATACAGACAGGCTGTCCCGATATCGTTCCGGTACCAATGATAACTCCATCGCCGTGCAGTACTTTTTTAGCCATGTCAAAATCTCTGGCTTCATGTTGTACGAACATGTCATACTCCTGAAATGAGCCTGCATCAAGAAGTGAATTTATCCGGTCACGTGCGGTCATTTTGCCCATAGCCTGTTGTTTTTCAATGGCTTTTTCGCCACCGCCAAGCTGCACTTCTATGCGCTTTTTCTTAAGCTCCTGAATTTGATTTTTAAGTGCCATGATTTATTAAATTGAAGGGAGCAAATATAAGAAGTTTGATATGGTTTGAAAGAAGAAGTTTGAAAAGAAGTTTGAAAAATTGGCAGGGGCCAGGTCGCGATCTGTTTGTACGGTTGGGACAGTTCGCGTCCTGCCAGTAATAATTATCTGGGAGCGAGCCTGTAAAGGAATGCAGCAACAATGGCAAAAACTATATTCGGGATCCAAACTGCTATAAAGGGACTCAGTGATCCGTTAATGGCAAATTGCGAGGAAAACTGCATAAACACAATATAAGAAAAGCTTATTAGCAATCCTACACCCAGCTGCATCCCAATTCCTCCTTTCACTTTCTTTGATGAAACTGAAACACCGATTACAGATAGTATAAATGCAGAGAATGGAAAGGAAAAGCGTCTGTGCTTTTCAATCATGATCATATCAATATTCTCGGCGCCCTGCATTTTTTGTTCCCTGATAAACCGGTTCAATTCGCCAAGGTTCATTGCTTCAACCGCGTTATCGCGCCTCCGGAATTCTTCAGGGCTCATTTGCAGAGTTGTATCAACCATTTTGCCTTGCGTAATATGCTGAGATTCATTGTCGAACTCCCTTATATAATAATTATAAATATTCCATTTCCCTTTCAGGGAATCCCAACGAATCTCATCTGCCAGCATTTTAGAGGACAGTTTACCATCAGTGAATTTTTCTATCGAAAATCTTCTTCCTACATTACTGTAGGTATCATAACTCTCCAGATAAACAAATACTCCCGGTTCAATCTGCCGGTGAATGTCTTTTTCCCTCATTACACGGGGAGTCTCATGATAGTAAATATCTTCAAATGCCAGTTTGCGTGCATTGGCATGCGGTATAACGAAGTTATTAAGGCAGAATGCAAATACGGTTAAAGCGAATGCAGAAATAAAATAAGGTACAAGGAGCCTGTTAAAACTAACTCCGCTGCTGAGGATTGCAATGATCTCCGAATTATATGCCATCCTCGATGTGAAATATATTACTGTAACGAATGTGAACAGTGGGCTGAATAGTACTGCAAAATATGGGACAAAATTCAGGTAGTAATCAAAAATAACCTTATTGAGGGGGGCATTCTTTTCAAGAAAATTATCAATTTTTTCAGAAAGGTCGAAAACTACTGCAATAGCAACGATCAATGCTATTGTAAAGAAAAAGGTACCAAGGAATTTTCTTATAATATACCGGTCGAGTATGGTTAATTCATTGATCTTCATAATCTTCTGGCAAGTTGTTTCACCATTACAGCTTTCCATTCAGCAAAATTGCCCTCTTCTATTTGTTTTCGCGCTTCGCTCATCAGCCAAAGATAAAAACTTAAATTATGCAATGAAGCGATCTGTGCACCAAGAATTTCCCCTGATATAAACAGATGCCTCAGGTAAGCTTTTGAATAACTATGATCAGCAAAGCACGTGCCATCGGTATCAACAGGACTGAAATCATCCTTCCATTTATTATTTCTCATATTCAAAATGCCGTGCCGGGTGAAAAGCATACCATTGCGGCCATTTCTTGTGGGCATAACGCAATCGAACATGTCAACACCCAAAGATATGGATTCGAGAAGGTTGACAGGTGTTCCCACCCCCATAAGATATCTTGGTTTTTCAACAGGAAGGATATCGGTTACAATTTTCACAATTTCATACATGATTGCTTCAGGCTCACCAACTGATAATCCACCGATTGCATAACCATCGGCCGGATATTTCCATATTTCTTTGGCTGAAGCCTCTCTCAGATCGGGATGAACACTACCCTGGACTATCGGGAAAAATGATTGTTCGTGCCCGTAGGCAGGCTTTGTGCCGGAGAATCGTTCAAATCCCCTGGCAAGCCATTGGTGAGTAAGTTCAATTGATTTGGCAGCAGCTCTGTGGTCGCACGGAAAAGGCGCACACTCGTCGAGTGCCATTATAATATCGGCACCTATACACCGTTGGATATCCACTATGTTCTCGGGAGTGAACATGTGTTTCGAGCCATCGATATGTGAACTGAACAATGCACCTTCGCTGGTAAGCTTTCGCATAGCAGATAGTGAGAATACCTGGTAACCTCCGCTGTCAGTTAGTATTGCCCTGCTCCAGTTCATAAACCTGTGCAAACCGCCGGCCTTCTCAAGAATTTCCATTCCGGGTCGAAGGTATAAATGATAGGTATTTCCAAGTATTATCCGGGCATCAAGATCTTCAGCAAGTTCCCGCTGGTGGATTGCTTTAACCGTAGCGCCTGTGCCTACCGGCATAAATACAGGTGTTTTGATTTCACCATGTGCTGTTGCAAATATTCCAGTACGGGCAGATGAATTCTTATCCTTATGTAAAACGGTGAATTTCATGAACACGCTGTTTGGCCGCAAATATATGATATATCCGAAAGAAAATTATTTTCATACACAATTGAAACATCAAAAACTTTGATTACTTTGCCGAGGCAGATTTTAAAAAACAGATGTCGTCTCTCACAGATTTATTTGTTAATAATCAATGGATTATAGTCCTGATTATCCTATTGGTTTCACTTCTTGTTCAACTTATCTATCACATCGGCATATTTTCTCGTTTCGTATTTTATAAGGCGAAATCTCCTGTAATCGACAACCAGCCGGTTTCAGTAATAATTTGTGCAAGGAATGAGGGGGATAATCTTGAGACCTATCTGCCGCTGGTTTTAACACAGGACTATCCTGATTATGAGGTGATCGTGGTCAATGATTGTTCTACCGATCATACTGAAGAGGTTTTGGATAAACTCAAGGCAGAGTATCCGGGGTTGAGATCAACCACTATACGGGAAGATAAAAAATTCACCCATGGCAAGAAAATAGCCGTAACCATTGGAATAAAAGCTGCAAAGAACGACAGGCTTTTATTTATTGATGGCGATTGTAAGCCAGAAAGCAACCAGTGGTTGAGACTGATGACGGGTCACTTTTCTGATAAGGTATCAATTGTTCTGGGGTATGGTGGGTATTTCAGTCAGCCTGGCTTTCTGAATAAATACATCCGGTACGATACGATGATGATTGCATTGCAATACCTGAGTTTTGCATTATGCAGGATCCCGTACATGGGGGTTGGCAGAAACCTAGGATATAAAAAATCGCTTTTCTTCGCAGGTAATGGTTTCTCAAGGCATTTTCACCTTGCTTCGGGTGATGATGATCTTTTTGTTAATGAAAATGCAACAAAAACAAATACTGCCATAGAATTTTCACACGAAAGCCATACGCGGACCGCACCCAAAGAGTCATTCGGGAAGTGGTATTTTCAGAAAAAAAGGCATCTCACTACAAGTAAGCTATATAAACCATTACACAAGTTTTTACTTGCGCTCGAACCTGCAAGCCGGCTATTATTCTATGCCAGTTTTGTGGCTCTTTTGTTCAATCCTGTTTACAGGCCATGGGTTGTCATTCTCTTTGCTTTCAGGCTGTTAGTGTTCCTTTATGTTATTAAAAAAACAATGGCCAGGTTAAATGAGAAAAATTTATTATTATATTCGTTTCTGTTTGATATTATAGCTCTGTTCATAAACTTCGGCCTGCTTTTGACAAGCCGGTCCAGACCGTCGAATTATCAATGGAAGTAAACCTGAATCTCTCGGAAAAGGCTCAGCGTGATTATATGCTTGTGCAACGCGCTACTGAAGGCGATCAACGCGCATATGCTGAACTTATGGGCCGGTACCGTGATGCCATCTACTACATGTTGCTGAAGATGGTTAATAATGCCAGCGATGCTGAAGATCTTACAATTGAGGCTTTTGGAAAAGCATTTAAGAATATCACGCAATATGCGCCTAATTATGCTTTCAGCACATGGTTATTTAAGATAGCTACCAATAATTGCATTGATTTTATCAGGAAGAAAAAGGCGAGTCATGTTTCCCTGGACCATAGTAATGAGGAACATGAAAAGGCCACCAAGGATATCCAGGCACCGGTAATGGATCCGGAGGAAACGCTGATAAATGAACAGAAGATATTCCTCATGCGCTCGATCGTTTCAAAGTTAAAGCCCCGTTACCGTAAGCTTATCGAGCTGAGATATTTTAATGAATTATCTTACGAAGAAATTGCCGAAGAGCTTGAACTTCCTATAGGTACTGTAAAAGCACAGCTTTTCAGGGCCAGAGAACTTCTTTACAACATTCTCAAGAACACAACCGGCAAAATGTAGCGTGTATTGTCATGACCGGCATGCAAGTCATCGGGAAATATTTCTCGTTATCTGAAACGCAGGCTGGCCGGTTTGCGCAGCTCGACTCATTATACAACCTCTGGAACGAAAGAATAAATTTGATTTCCCGGAAGGATATCGCGAATCTTTATGTTCATCATGTACTGCATTCGTTATCGATTGCTAAAATCATAACTTTCAAACCCGGTTCAGTGGTCATTGATGCGGGCACAGGAGGAGGATTTCCGGGGATACCTCTGGCTATATTGTTTCCTGAAACGAGGTTCATTCTTACAGATTCAATACGAAAGAAAATTCAGGTTGTAAAAGCCATCGCTGGGGAATTGGGATTAAATAACTGCGAAACGCGCAATGTCAGGCTCGAAGATTTAAAGGATATGGCGGATTTTGTGGTATGCAGGGCTGTGGCTGAAATACCTGCACTGTGCAAGTGGATAAAAAAGAATGTCATGCCGGTCGGCAGGCATTCAATGAAAAACGGATTGCTTGCACTCAAAGGCGGTGATTTGACGGCAGAACTAAAACAATTGAAACAGCCGTTCCAAATTTTCAATCTCAACGATTATTTCGAAGAAGAATTTTTCGAAACCAAGAAATTGGTGCATGTGTACTTGGGTTAAAACCCCCTGTAGACTCCTAAATCAATCTTCTCATCCCATTGTTAATATTAATCTCAAATTAATTTCCCAAAATTTCATGGCGATCGATGCCGAATTCGTATTTTTACTCAAACCTCAAATCCAATGGAACAACTTAAGGTAGGCGACAAAGCTCCATTATTCAGGGGAAAGGATCAGGACGAAAAGTGGGTTAGCCTCGAGGATTTTAAAGGTAAAAAAGTCATCCTTTATTTCTATCCCAAAGACGACACACCCGGTTGCTCCGCTGAGGCATGCAACCTGAGAGATAATTTTGAGGAACTTCTGGCTAAAGGTTTTGCTATAATCGGTGTAAGTCCGGATAATGAGAAATCACACGCAAAATT